>JANXUO010000083.1 GCA_025356245.1 Hymenobacter sp. | reverse complement strand
CGTTGAGGTTGGCCGTGGGCAGCAGGGCCGCCTTGCTCTGCCGCACGGCCACTTTCGAGAGGTCGGCGTTGGCCTTGCTCAGGCGCACATTGAGGTTGTGTTCCAGGGCGTAATCTACGGCGCGTTGCAGTGTCCAGGGGCCGGTAAGGGCTTGGGCGGGCGCGGCCAGCGCGGCGGCGGGCGGCGTGGCGGGGGCCTGGGCATGGGCCGCGCTGCCCGCCAAAACGCCGCCCAGCAGCGCCGTAAAAATCAGTGGTTGTTTCAAGCTCGGAAGGAAGTGAAAGCGACTCATATCGTTGGTAGCGACCTTATTTTTTGTCAATTTTATACTTGCTGTCCGGTTTTTCTCAACAGTCGAAATCCACCTGTTTTATTTGAACGCATCAAACGGGCTTACTAAGTACACGCTTTAAAAACACGATATTATTCCAGCGTCGGAATGTAAACAATGCCGTGTACCCAATCGAGCTGCCGCAAGTAAGTCAGCGTTATTTCCTTGGTGGGGCTGTCCACCTCAATGAATTGCCGGGCGGCGTCGTGGCGGCCTTTGCGGCTCACCATCATGGTGGCAATGTTGCAATTGTCGTGGGCAATGACGCTGGCAATAAAGGCAATGGAGCCGGGCACATCGTCGGCGTCGATGATGAGCGTGTGCAGGGAGCCCGAAAAGTCGGACGGAAACCCATCCACTTCCACGATGCGGATGACGCCGCCGCCGCGGCTCTGGCCCAGCACTTCGGTTTGGCGGCCGTCGGGGGCCGTCAGGTTGAGCTTGATGGTGTTGGGGTGCATGGTGGAGGCGTTGCCAACCGACTGAAACGTGTACTGCAAACCCGCTTCGGCCGCGTGGTCGAAGGCCGTGCGGATGCGCACGTCGTCGGGAGTGTAGCCGAGCAGGCCCGCCACAATGGCGCGGTCGGAGCCGTGGCCCTCGTAGGTGCGGGCGAAGGAGTTGTAGAACGTGACGGTGGCCCGGGCGGGCATGGCCCCCAGGATGCGGATGGCGGCCCGCGCAATGCGCACCACGCCGGCCGTGTGCGACGAGCTGGGCCCAATCATCACCGGCCCAATCATGTCAAAAATAGAACTTTTTTCGGCCACGGTAGCGGGGTGGAAAGGGTGTTTGCGGGCCTAAAAGTAGCGGGCAGCGCCCGAACCGGGGGCCGTGGCCGGGTTTTGGGGAAGCATTGGACCAAAACTCAAAGACCAGCTTTGCTGCCAGCAGTTGCACAAGTAGTCGGCTTGCCGCCTAGTTTCTGCCGAAAAACGCTTTACTTTTGACATAAATTGTCTCCTGGCCCACCACCCCTTTTTGGGCCCTCCCTCATTCCCACCCACCCCTTCAACTTACTGTTTCATGTCCGATACCGCTACTCCGGACGAGTTTTCTCCTGCCGTGTACGCTCAGCTGCGGCGCTTGCAGGTTCGCTACGCTGCTGATGGGCAAGACCTTGCTGCTTATTTGGAAGGCTTGTGTAATGCCGACTACGTAAATTACTGGGACTACATTGAGCTGGAAAGCCTGCTCTCGTTGCAACGCCCGCTTACCAAGCTGCCCGATGAGCGGATTTTTATCATCTATCATCAGATTACGGAGTTATATTTCAAGCTTTGTTTGTGCGAATACGAGCAGATTGGCGCGCTGGCCCAGCCCACGCTTAAGGAGCTGCTGCTGCGGTTGGAGCGCATCAACCGCTACTTTGATAAGCTTATCGACTCGTTTGAGGTGATGGTGGACGGCATGGACAAGCAGCAGTTTCTGGCCTTTCGCATGGCGCTGATGCCGGCCTCGGGCTTCCAGTCGGTGCAATACCGCATGATTGAAATTGCCAGTACGGCCCTCGAAAACCTCACCGACGAGGAAAAGCGTAAAGCCCTAGGCCAGGTGCCCGACCACGAGCAGCTCTTCGGTTGCATTTACTGGAAAGCCGGGGCTACCGTCGAAGCTACCGGTACCAAAGCCCTGACGCTGGTTGAGTTCGAAAACAAATACTCAGCGCAGCTCATTGCCCACGCCCGCCACTACCACGAGCGCAACGTGTGGGCGGTGGTGCAGCGCCTGCCCTCCGACGAGCGCGAGAGCCCCCGCCTGGCACAGGTGCTGAAGCAACTCGACGTGAACGTGAACGTGAACTGGCCGCTGATGCACTTTAAGTCGGCGGTGCGCTACCTGCAGCGCAACCCCGACGACGTGCCCGCTACGGGCGGTACTAACTGGCGCAACTACCTGCCTCCCAAGTTTCAGCGCCGTATTTTTTACCCGCAGCTGTGGAGCACCGAGGAGTTGGAAGACTGGGGTAAAGGCTGGGTAGAACGGGTGCTGGAAGAGGCGTAGAAAGTGGTCGGGCGGTAGTAGAATGGTCGGACGAATCGCCCGAAGGGCTTCGTCC
>JANXUO010000077.1 GCA_025356245.1 Hymenobacter sp. | reverse complement strand
CACCAACTTTACCGTTACCACGCCCCCGGCACAGCCCACCATTACGAGCTTCGCGCCCACTACCGGCCCCGTGGGCACGGTGGTGACGGTGACGGGCACCAACTTCACCGGCGCTACGGGCGCTACCGTGGGCGGTTCGGCTGGCACGGGCTTCATGGCCATGTCGGCCACCAGCGTGATGTTCACGGTGCCCGCCGGGGCCACCAGCGGCGTGATTACCGTCACGACCCCCGCTGGCACGGCCACCAGCACCGGCACGTTCACCGTTACGGTGCCGGCCGGCCCGGTGCCCACCCTCACCAGCGTGAGCCCGGCGCGGGCCGTGGCCGGTGGCCCGGCCTTCACCCTCACCGTGAACGGCACCAACCTGCTTGCGACCACCACCATCGAGTTCCGCGGTACGCAGTACCCGGTGGCCACGGCCAACGCCGCTGGCACCAGCGCCACGGTGCGCATTCCGGCCGCGGCCATTGCCACGGTTATCGCCAGCTTCCCGGTGCGGGCCTTCAACGGCAGCACCCAGGGCACCGGGCCGACGACCTTTAGCGTGGTGGCCCCGGCCACCACAGTGGCCTACGAAGACTTTGAGCGCGGTACCAAAAGCGGCTACGGCGCCGATACCGTAGGGCTGCGCTCGGGCATCTGGAACTTCAGCGCCGCCCTGGTGGGCGAGCTTTTCAACGACCGCGTGAACCAGGCCAAGGCGGCGCGGGTGCGCCCGGGTGGCTTCATTGTCATGAACTTTGACAAGCCCACCGGCGCGGGCACCGTCACGGTGCAGGCCGCCAACTACGGCAACGACACGGGCGGGGGCTTCAAGCTCGAAATATCGACCAACAGCGGCACCTCCTACACCCAGGTGGGGGCCGACGTAACGGGCCTGACCAATGCGCTCACCACGTACAGCTTCACGCCCAACCAGGCCGGCCCGGTGCGCCTGCGCTTCACGGCCCTGGGTGCGGCTCCGGCCACTACCCCGCGCATCAACCTCGATGATGTCACCATCAGCAACGTGACGGCCGTGCGCAACCCGGTTGGTCCGGCCCTGGCCGCCTACCCCAACCCCACCGCCGACCTGCTGACGCTGGCGCTGCCCGGCACTACCCTCGCCGCCCGCACCGCCGTGGTGCTGGATTTGATGGGCCGCCGGGTGGCCGAGCTGCCCATTTCGGCCCAGGCCCAGGTGAGCCTGCGCGGCCTGAGCGCCGGTACGTACTTCCTCGACGTGGCCGGCCGCACCGTGCGCGTGACGAAAGAGTAGCCGTGCAGCAATTGCTGAAATGAAAAAACCCTCCTGCCAGCCGGCAGGAGGGTTTTTTTGTGGCCGGTACCGGGCGGTGGCGGCACTAGTGGGGCGGCGGGGTCAGGCGGGCGGCTTCGGCTTGCACCACGGCCAGCGGCATATCGAGCAGCTCGGCAATCTCGGCCACCGACAGCTTATTGGGCTGGAGGGCCCGTTGCAGGGCGGCCAGCTGCGCCTGTTCGCGGCCTTCCTCGCGGCCTTCCTCGCGGCCCAGTTGTACGCCTTCCTCGCGGCCTTCGACGATGTTGCGCTCGCGGTTTTGCCGGGCGTGCTTTACGGCCAGGGCGTTGGCCGAGAGCTGCATTTCGTAGGCCAGCAGGGCTTCGGGGCTCATCGAGCGGGTATCGACTTCCTCGAGGGCTACTTTTATCCAGCTCTCGTCCCAAAAAGTAGGAAAGGCGGCGAGGTCGATGATTTTGTGGGCGTTTTGTATGGTGAACAGAAGTTTGTCGAGGTCGGTAACGCAGGCGGCGGCGGGTTTGTCAAATTTACCCAATTCTACGGTAACAAACGTGAGCTGCTCGTCAAGCACTACGCCGTCTTCGTTGCGCAGCACGGCCAGGTTGTGGTAATGCGGCACTTGCGGGAAGATTTTGGTGCCCAAAATGCCGATGCAATACACGCGGGGCAGGTGTTCGAAGGCGTAATCGCCGCGCCGCACAAAGGTGTTGAGGCGGTAGAGGGCGTAAAATTTCATGCGCTGCGAAAACTCGGGGTAGGCCCCGAGCTGCATTTCGATGAGGTAAATTTGAGGTGGTCGAGTTAGGCTGGACAGTTTAGGGCAGTAGGTTGAAGAAGGTGTTGATGAGCGTTATACGGAGTCTGGCAGCTGATGCTGGAGTGCAAGCGTTGGCGGTTGTAGTAGTCAAAATAATCGGCGGCGCAGGCTTGTGCGTCGGCTAAGTCGGCAAAAACG
>JANXUO010000074.1 GCA_025356245.1 Hymenobacter sp. | reverse complement strand
GCTTGGGGGGCAACATTCCCATCATTGCCCTCACGGCCACGGCCACGCCCAAGGTGCAGCTCGACATCCAGAAAAACCTGCAGATGGACGACGCGAGCGTGTTCAAAACCTCGTTCAACCGCACCAATCTGTACTACGAAGTGCGGGCCAAACACAACACCAAAAAGCAGCTCATTCAGTACGTGCATTCGCACAAGGGCAAGGCGGGAATTATTTACTGCCTGAGCCGCAAGAAGGTAGAGGAAATTGCGGAGCTGCTGCGCGTAAACGGCGTGCGCGCCCGGCCCTACCACGCCGGCCTCGACCAGCAAGTGCGCGTCCAGAACCAGGACGCTTTTCTGAGCGAGGACTGCGACGTGATTGTGGCCACCATAGCCTTCGGCATGGGCATCGACAAGCCCGACGTGCGCTTCGTGATTCACTACGACGCGCCCAAAAGCATAGAAGGTTACTACCAGGAAACCGGCCGCGGCGGCCGCGATGGCCTGGAAGGCAACTGTCTGATGTTCTACAGCTACGATGATATTCTGAAGCTCGAAAAATTCAGCAAAGACAAGCCCGTGACGGAGCGCGACAACGCCCACCAGCTGCTGGCCGAGATGACCAACTACGCCGAAAGCGCCGTGTGCCGCCGCCGGCAGCTGCTGCACTACTTTGGCGAGGTGATGGACACCGACTGCGGCTTTTGCGACAACTGCCGCCACCCCAAGGAGCGGTTTGCGGGCGAGGCCGCCGTGGGCCTGGCCCTGCGGGCCGTGGTACAAACGGAGTGCCGCTTCAACCTCAACCACGTGGGTCAGGTGTTGCTGGGCCTCACCAACCCCCACATCGAAAGCTACGCCCACAACGCCCTGCCGGTGTATGGCGCGGGCAAGGAGCTGGGCGATGCCCAGTTTTGGCACACGGTGCTGCGGCAGTGCTTGCTGAATAGCTTTTTGGAAAAGGACATCGACAGCATCGGGCTGGTGAAAATGGCCGACAAAGGCCTGGATTTCATCGAGAACCCCCACCCCATCGTTCTCACCAAAGACCACAACTTTGAGGCCGAGCAAAAGGCCGACGAAGACAAGCTGGAAGAGCAGCAGGCCGCCGGGCACGACGAAGCCCTCTTTACGCTGCTCAAGGACTTGCGCCGCGCCGTGGCCCGCGAGAAAAACCTGCCGCCTTACGTTCTCTTTCAAGACCCCAGCCTGAAGGAGATGGCCACCACCTACCCCACCTCGCTGCACGACCTAACGCACGTGTCGGGCGTGGGCCAGGGCAAGGCCAGCAAGTTTGGGGCGCCCTTTGTAGCGGCCATTCAAAAGTATGTACAAGACAACGACATCGAAACCGCCGACGACGTGGTTATCAAGTCGGCCGTCAACCGCTCAAAAAACAAAATTTACATCATCCAGCAAATCGACAAGAAGATGATGCTGGAAGATATTGCCGCTTCGCGCGGCATCGACATGCGCGAGCTGATGGAGGAGATTGAACACATCTGCTACTCCGGCACCCGCCTCAACCTCGACTATTACCTGCCCGAAATGGTGGACGAGGATAAGCAGGAGGAGATTTACGACTACTTCATGCAGGCCAGCACCGACAACATTGCCGTGGCCATGCAAACCCTGGGCACCAACGATTTCACGGAAGAAGAGCTGCGGTTGGTGCGGATAAAGTTTTTGAGCGAAGTAGCTAACTGAGGCCGCAGACTTGAACAGATTTTGCGGATTGGACGAATTGTTGGACCAATGAGCAAGAGCAAGTTGATAAGCAGCCACTCTATTCCGGCAGGGCATCCAGCAGCTTTTCCAGGCCCTCCGCGAAGGCTTGGGCGGCAGCTTGGCGGGCCGTGGGGGCAGCTGCTTCGTCTTCCAGGGTGGTGTAGTGGGGCGCGAGGCGGTGGGCGCCCAGCAGCCGTAGCGAGGGGCGCAGCTTATGGGCCAGGGCAGCGGCGGCAAGCAGGTCGTGGGTAGCAATGGCCGCCCACAGGGCGTTGATACTGATGGGAGTTTGGCTGCGGAAGGCTTTCAGTATTCGGTCGATGAAAGGCTGACTGCCTTGGGCAGTGGCGTGCAGCATCTTCAGGTCGAAAAGTGGAAGTTCGACTGAGGAGAAATTGGTGGATACCGCCCCGGCACTGGTCTGGGCTTTGACGCTGGCGCTGGTTTTAATTTTGGCTTTGGGCCTGGCTTTAGGAGTGGCTTCAGCATTGTTGGTGGCGGGCGCAGGAGCAGCGGCCCCGGCCAATAAGGCCGCAATTTTGCCTACCAGCTCCTGCTCGCTGAATGGCTTGGCCAGGGTGTCGTTCATGCCGGCAGCGCGGTACTTTTCGGCATTGGCCGTGAAGGCGTTGGCCGTGAGAGCCAGCACGGGGGTAGCGGCACGAGCCGCGTCGGGGTGCTGGCGAATGCGGGCCGTGGCCTCCAGGCCGTTCATGCCCGGCATCTGAATGTCCATCAGCACAAGGTCGTAACTGTGCTGCTCAAATTTTTCGAGGGCTTCGTGGCCGCCCTCGGCCGTGTCCACCACCACACCGTGGCCTTCGAGCAGCAGTTGGGCCACCTCCCGGTTCACGGCATTGTCTTCGACCAGCAGCACGCGGCAACCCTGCACCGAAGCATCGGGGGTAATGGCTGGGACGGCGGCGGCCTTGCGGGCCCGGTCGACGGCAGCGGCCGAAGGCTTGGGCAGCTTCACAATGAATGAAAACGAGCTGCCTTTGCCCAGCTCGCTTTGCACGGTAAGCTGGCCGCCGAGCTCCTTCACCAGAGCACGACTGATGCTGAGGCCCAGACCCGTACCGCCAAACTGTCGGCTGGTGTCGGCGTAGGCCTGGGTAAATTCCTGAAAAATGGCCTCGAGCTTATCCGGCGAAATTCCGATGCCGGTATCCGTCACCCGAAACTCGGTAGTGAGGGTGTCGGCCGTTTCGGCCACCAGGTAGCCAGCCGCCGCAACGGTGCCGCCCCGGGGGGTAAACTTGATGGCGTTGCTCACCAAATTCAGCATTATCTGGCGCAGGCGATGAGGGTCGCTTATCACCCAAGGGTGGGGGCAGCTGTCGCGGAGGCGGGTGCCAATGAGGCGCAGGCCTTTTTCGTCGGCCATGCTCATCAATGGCGTTAAGGCCTGGCCCATCACATCGCAAATGTTGAAGGGTACGTGCTCCATTTCGAGCTTGCCACTCGTTATTTTGGCCATGTCCAGTACGTCGTTCACCACGGCCAGCAAGTGCTGGCCCGACTGCTGAATGATGTTTACCTGGTTGCGCTGCTGCTCGTTGAGGGTGGTTTTGGCCAGCAGCCCGGCCATGCCCAGCACCCCATTAAGGGGGGTACGAATTTCGTGGCTCATGTTGGCCAGGAAATTCTCGCGGGCCGTAGCGGAGGCTTCGGCAGCCAGTTGGGCCGCTTTCAAGGCCGTAATATCGGTGCTCACGCCCAGCACGTGTACTTCGCCGGTGGGCGTGGGCAAGGGGCACTTCATGGTCTGATACCAGCGCACTTCACCATCAGGCAAGGTCAACTTGTCTTCCGACTCCACTTGGGCATTTTTGAAAAGAACCTCAGCATCGACGGCGGCATAGGCCGCCAGTTCGGCTTTGCTGAAACCGTTGTCGTCGCTTGTTGTGCCGACTTTGGCCCGCACATCGGCCCACAACTTCAACAGGGCTTTGTTGGTGAACACAAACCGCTGCTGGGTGTCGCGTACGTACACCACGTTGGGGTTCAGGTCGAGCACCCGGCTGGTAAACTCCTGCTGGGTGCGCACGGCCGCTTCGTCGGCGCGGCTTTTTTCTTCCGCCTGTCGTTGAGTTGTTACGTCAACCCCGTAGCACATCATCACGTGCAGGTGGCCGTCAGGGCCGTACACGGGCTGGTAGAAGCACTGCCAGTGCCGGGCGGGCTGGGTGGGTGTGATGGGCCAGGTTTCCTCCCAGGCCACCAAGGTGCGGGTTTGGGAAGCCCGCTCAAACATACGGCGGCGGCGGGTGGCCAGCCGGCGAGGCAGCCCCACCTTGGCGCAGTGCTCGGCAAAGGTGGTGCCGATGCGCGCCTGCCGCGCCACGTGGTCGGGGGCAACGTAGTGGTTGAGGAAGCGGTAACGCTGGTCGGGGCCGAGCACCACCACCACCACGGGCAAGTGCTCCATCAGCGTTTCGTAAAAGGCGTACTGCTCCTGCAATTGGGTTTCGGCCTGGTGCTGCACCGTCACGTCGTTGAAGTACACCATCACGTAGTCTTCGTTGCACACGGGCACCGTCATCACCACAAAGTACTGGCGACCAATAGTGAGGCTGCGGCCCTCGGGCTGGCCGCTTGCCAGGGCTAGCTGGGCCGCATCCAGCAGCTGCGCCCGCACCCACGAGTGGCCGGTGCGCTCAAACTCGACCCGCATAGATTCGGCGGCGGGGTTGGCGTATTGCAGTTGTCCGTCGCTGCTCAAGCGCAAAATAGGGCTGGGGTTGCGCAACGGGATATCGGCCGTAAGGCGCAACGCGGCCGCTTCGGCCTCGGCAGCGGCACAGCGGCGGCGCTCGGCCTTCAACTGTTGCTGCAAGTCGGCAATCGCCGCTTCAGCACAGAAAACTTTGCTCAACTCGCTCATAAAACCGGCAGAACACTAAAAATAGAGGAATAAAGTTAACCTGACTCCTATTTTCCTTTTCCTCATATCCGGCCAGTGGCAATGGCTTCCCCCCGAATGGCTAATTAGCCCCCCCGAACGGTTCGCTGGGGTTAAAGCTCTTTTCGCAGCCGAGCCACGGGCAGGTTGAGCTGCTCGCGGTATTTGGCCACCGTGCGGCGGGCAATGTTGTAGCCGCGGGCGTTGAGCATCTTTTCGAGCTTATCGTCGCTCAACGGGCGTTCTTTGCTCTCGTTGCCAATCAGGTCGCGGAGGATGGATTTGACCTCGCGGCTGCTGGCGTCTTCGCCCGAGTCGGTGGCAATGCCTTCCGAGAAAAAGTATTTAAGGGGATAAATACCAAACTCAGTTTGGATGGATTTGGAATTGGCCACCCGACTTACCGTACTGATGTCCATGCTGATGCGCTGGGCAATGTCCTTCAAAATCATGGGGCGCAGCTTGCTTTCGTCGCCTTCCACAAAAAAATCGCGCTGCAAGTCCACAATGGCGTTCATGGTACGCAGCAGCGTGTTTTGCCGTTGCCGGATGGCGTCGATGAACCACTTGGCCGAGTCGAGCTTCTGTTTTACGAAGGTGACGGCCTCCTTCAACTTCACGTCCTTTTTGGCGGCCTTGTCATACGTCCGAAACATCTCGGTGTAAGCCGGGCTCACGCGCAGCTCGGGGGCATTGCGGGCGTTGAGGGTGAGGTTGAGGCTGCCGTTGTCGTTAGTGAGAATGAAGTCGGGCAGCAGGTACTGGATTTTGCCCATGCCACTGGGGCCGCTGCCGCCGGGCTTGGGGTTTAGCTTCAGTATCAGGCCGATGGCGTCTTTTAGTTCGTCCTCTTCCAAATCCAGCTTTTGCTGAATGCGGACGTAGTGCTTCTTGCTGAACTCTTCGAACGCCTCCTCCAGGATGCGCTCGGCGTTGGTGGTGGTGGCGTCCTGCGGGCGGCGCTCCAGCTGCAAGAGCAGGCATTCGGGCAGGGTGCGGGCGGCAATGCCGGGCGGGTCGAAGCCCTGCACTACGCGCAGCACGGCTTCAATCTCAATCGTCGCCACTTCCATGTTCTGGCTGAAGGCCAGGTCGTTGGCAATGGCAGCAAGGTCGCGCCGAATGTACCCGTCGCCGTCAATCGACCCAATGAGCTGCAAGCCAATGGCTTCCTGCTGTTCGTCGAGGCCCGCAAAGTGGAGCTGGTCGAGCAAGGCATCCATGAGGCCGGCACTGGTGTCGGCCAGGGGCAGGTCGCGCTCTTCCTCATCGCCGGGGCCGTCGCCCTGCATTTTGTAGCCCGCAATTTCATCGTCGTTGAGGTAGTCGCTCAGGTCGAGGTCGGTGTTGTCGGGGCTGTCGGCGGCATCGTCCTTAGTGGGTTCGGGGGGCGGCTCGGGCAGGTCGGGTTGGTCGTCGCGGTCGGCGGGGTCGGCGGGGTCGTCAAAATCCTCGTCGAGGGTGGCGTTGTCGGAGTCGTATTCGGCTTCGGGGTCGTCTTCGTCGGCCTCGTCGTTGTCGTCATCGTCGCGCTCCTCCTGTTCTTCGGGTTCGTCGTTGTCGCCTTCTTCGAGGGCGGGGTTAGTTTCCATTTCCTCCTTGATACGCGTCTCCAACTCGGCCGTGGGTATTTGCAACAGTTTAATAAACTGAATTTGCTGGGGCGAAAGCTTTTGCGAGAGCAGCTGGCGGAGGTCGAGGCGTTGCATAGGTATAGGTGTGAACGGGGGCGGGCGGGCTTGGGTTGGAACGGTAGCGGGGCGGTAGGCCAGTGGTCGGGCGAATTCCCGAAGGGTTCGTCCGGCCACTGGCCGTTGAACGGCTCGTGCTGACGACGATGACCGTTTTGGGGCAGCA
>JANXUO010000005.1 GCA_025356245.1 Hymenobacter sp. | reverse complement strand
CATTGGCGGAACGGGTTAGTAAAGTACGCGGTAAATGTACGGAAAATAGTTAACCATTCGCAATCCCGGCCTGCGGCATCTTTTGGCCCGCATTGGTATGGCGGGCGGCGCTGCTTTTACCCGCCGCCGTTTGGCGACTGCAAGACCCAAAACCAAAAAACGCCCGCCACGAATTGTGGCGGGCGTTTTTTGGTTTGGGCGGCCGAGTCCGTGGCTGCCGGGCCGAGGTTACGAACGCGCTTTGGCAAACAGCCGGGCCAACCAGCCCTTGGCCGGGGCGGGGCCGTCGGTGGCGGGCACGAGGGTGGTGTTGTGGGTGTAGGTGCCGTTGAGCTGCACTTGCTCTTCGGCGTAGCCGGCGTAGGCAAATTGCAGGGCATGGGCGGCTTCGGCAGCGGGCAGGCGCAAGGTGTAGTTGCCGTTGGCGTCGGTGCCGGCCCCGCGGCCGGTGCGCTTGCTCAGGACGGTAGCGCCGACGAGCGGGCGGCCGTTTTCGTCGAGAATACGCCCGTGCACGGTCACCATTTTGGCGCTGGCTTCGGTGGCGTCGCCGGTGTTGGCGGCCACACTGGCGGCCGGCGTTTCGGTGGCGGTGGGCAGGTTGGGGGCCGCGAAGGACGCACCGGCCACGAGCACGGCCCCGGCGACGAGGGCGGCGGCGCGGCGGCGGAAGCGTTGCGGCTCGGTGCGGATGAGGCCGAGCTGGCGCTCCATCCAACCCACGGGGCGGATGGCTTCGCCTTCGTGGCGCATCTGGTGCAGGCGCACAAACGTGGCGTCGGCGGGGGCGGCGTTGGCGTTAAGGTAGTTATCGACGGCGTTGGCGTTTTCGAGCGAAAGGTCGCCGCGCAGGTAAGCGTCGCGGTACACGGGCAGCAGGGTGCCGGTGGTGGGGTCAAAGGGGTAAGCGGTGAGCTTCATGGTAAAAAAACCGGGCTAAAATAAAATTGCTAATGATGGGGTGTGCTTGCAGAAATAAATGGGGCGAGGGATTTGGGGGGGGCAGGAACTGGCTTCGCCTGGGGGCACTTGCTAGGCCAGCACGTCGGCTTGCTGGCGGAGCACGTCGCGGGCGATGGCCAGGTTGGTGTCGCGCGAGTTCACGGCGAGGTAGATGAATTTCTTGCCGCCGTCAATCAGGTTGATGATGTGAATCTGGTTGGTGAGCGTGATGAGGATGTCGTCAATTGTCTCGCCCGTGAGCTTGAGGGCGGCCATGGCCTTTTGCTTCTGCTTCACCACTTCGGTGTTGTAAGCAGCGGCGGTTTCGGGGTTGAGGCTCGTGTTGGAGTGCGAGGCCAGGGTGAGGCCCGATTGGGCATCGACGACGGCAACGGCGATGAGCTGGGGCAAGTCGTCGAGGATGTTCTGAATGGCCTGACCGGCCGGGCTGGAGGTGCTGTAGGGCATGTTTAAAAAAGTGGGGGTGAGTTGATGAAGTCGGTAAAAGAAGATTAGCTGCCAACAAGGGCCACCGGGTCAGGGTCAGGTGTTGTGCTGGCGCAGGGTTTCGCGGGCCAGGGCCAGGTTGGTGTCCTGGGTGCCAACGATGAGGCAAAGCAGGCGGCGGCTGTCGGGGCTGATGCGGAGCAGGTGCAACTGGGTGCTGAGGGTGATGACGATGTCTTCGATGGCTTCGTCGGGTAGGTGGAGGGCGGTTATTGCCCGGCGTTTTTGACGAATGATTTCGGCGTGGTGATGCGAGACTTTGGCGGGTGCGAGGGCGGCGGAGTTGGTGTGCGAGGCCAGGGCCTGGCCGGTTTCAATGTCGATGACGGTGGCGGCGAGCAGGTCGGGCAAGTCGGCGCGCAGGCCATCGAGCTGGGCAATGGCCGCCGCCCGCTGGGCGGCAAAGGGCGTGGCCGCCGGAGGTGAGGGCTTGGCAATGCCCTGCAAACGGTCGAGAAAAGGTATTTTCATTAATTCAAAACACGGGCACCTGCCTGCAATGCAGATGCCCCCTACTACGGGGAAGGCCCTGGTATTGTTTAAGCAAAATTACCCTCACGTTAAACAAATGGTGCTTTTTATCGCCCAACTTGCGGTTTGTACCGACGAATGGTGCGCCGTACCTGATGGCCGCAACCGCCCCAACGGCCGCGCCGCGCCACATCCGGCGTTGGCGTTGGCGTTTCCAGCGTTAGAGTTGCCGCATCCGGCGTTGATGTTGGCACATCCGGCGTTGATGTTGGCACATCCGGCGTTGGAGTTGGCACATCCGGCGTTGATGTTGGCACATCCGGCGTTGATGTTGGCACATCCGGCGTTGGAGTTGCCAACATCAACGCCGGAAACGGCGGCGGCAACAGCAGCAACCCAAAAACAAAGCAGGGCAAGCAAGTATGACTGCTAGATATTCCAATGGCTGCGCTACATTTACAGCGCATCTTTTCAACCCACCAAACCCCCAACCCCATGACAGGTAAAACCACTGGCCGCATTACGCTCCCCAAGGCTCCCAAAGAGGGGTTGGAGCTGGGTGCCGAAATCTACAAAAAGCATAAGGCCGACGGGGCCACCTCGGAGCTGAAGCAGCTCCAGGAAACCGACTGGGACAAGGTAGGCCCCACCGTGGTCAAGGGCCAGGCCTTCCACCAGGAGGCCGAGCGCCTCAAGGGCCAGATGGAGGAGCAGTACCGCCTGCGCGACGCGGTGTTCGCGAGCGTGCAGAAAGCCAACAGCGACACGGCCGCGTACCTGAAAGGCAAGTACAAAAACACCCCCAAAACCCTCGTGGCCTGGGGCTTTGGGGTGGACGATACGCCCCCCGCCAAAAAGCCCGCCACGGCCAAGCCAGCGTAGGCCGGGCGGGCCAAGTGCCGCCCCGGCGCTATCTTGCCGCATCTGATGCCCTCGCAAAAGGGAATCGGTTTATGCTCAGAAAGCCTCGCAGCGATGCTGCGGGGCTTTTTGCTGGCCAGCGGCCCCGCCGGCGCGCCCTTACCGCCGGGCCGCGTAGGCCGCCGCGGCCAGCAGCACCAGCACCAGCAGCACGCTCGACACCAACGACACGAGGTTGCCGGTGGCGTACTCGGTGGGTTCGAAGGCGAAGCGGATTTCGTGGGCCCCAGCGGGCACCTGCAAGGCCCGCAGCACGAAGTTGACGCGGAAGTGTGGCACGGGCTTGCCGTCGAGGTAGGCGTTCCAGCCGTTGGCGTAGTAGATTTCGGAGAAGACGATGGTGCCGGGCTGGGTGGCGGCGTAGCGGTAGGTGAGGGCGTCGGGGGCGTAGGCGGTGAGGGCGATGGTGGCCGTGCTGTCGGGGTACACGGCGGGCTTGACTTGGGGGAACTTGCCGGCGTCCACGACGGCTACGCGGCGGGTGTCGAGGGTGCCGAGGGCCGCCATTTCGGCGTCGGGGCCGGGCACGGCGCGCAGTTCGCGCACAAACCAGGCGTTGCCGAGGGCGCCGGAGTTGCGCTGGGCCTGCGGGCCGGTGGCGGGCTGGCCTTGCTGCCCCGCCTGGCCGGGCACGACGACGTAGCGCGTGTTGAGCATGTTGAGCACGCCGGGGTTGTTGGTGGCAATCTGGCGCTCAATCAGGTCCTGGTAGCGGCGCAGCTTGGCCCCGTGGTAGCCCCCAATGCTGTGGTGGAAGTAGGAGGTGTTGGCTTCGTTGAAGGGGTTTTGCACGTTGAAGACGCGGTAGTAGTCCTTGTCCTGCAAAATCTGGCGGTCGGCGGCCGTTTCGACGAAGCTCTCGGCCAGGGTTTCGGACTGGAAGTTCTGGTCGTTGAGGTAGCGCTTGTCCACGCCCCACAGGTCCACCAAAATCAGCAGCAGCACGAGGCCGCCGGTGGCGGGGCGGCCCAATTGCCCGCGCAAGTGGAAGTAGAGCACGGCCAGGGCCGCGCCCACAAACAGTAGCCCGCGCCAGAGGTCGTTGCGGAGCAAATCGGCGCGGTCGGCGCGCAGGGCGGCTAGCAATTGGGGCGTGAAGCCCTGCTGCATCATACCCGCATCGTTGGCCGAGGCAAAGCTGAAGCTGAAGCTCGCCACCCACAGCAGGGCCAGCGTGCCCGCCACCACCGCCCCGGCATACAGCAGGTGGCGGGTGGCGGGCTGCTGATGAAACGCCGCAGTACCGGCCGGGCGCAGGGCCGGGGGCAGCACGCTGGGCAGGGCGGTATTGATGCCGGCGGCTTCCATTATTTTGCCCAGCGCCAGGGCTGCCAGTATCGGCACGGCAAGCTGCGCCATCACCAGGGCCATGCTCACGGCCCGGAAGCTGCGGTAGCCCGGCAGGAAGTCGAACACAAGGTTGTTGAAGGTTTCGAAGTTTTTGCCCCAGGCCAGCACGAACGACAGCAGCACCCCCAGCAGCAGCCAGTAGCGGGTGCGCCGGTCCACCACAAACAGCCCCAGCACAAACAGGAAGCACACCACCACGCCCAGGTACACCGGCCCGGCCACGTAGGCCTGGTCGCCCCAGTAGGTGGGCAGGGCGGCCAGGGCTTCGGGGCCCGCGCCCAGGCTGTTCAGCTCGCGGGCCATGTTGGAGTCCGGCCCCAGGGGCATGGCGCTGCTGCCGCCGTAAAAGTTGGGCACCAGCAGCGTGAGGGTTTCGCCCACGCCGTAGCTGTAGGCGAAAGCGTAGTCGCGGTCTTGCTGGGCGGCGCTGCGGGCGGCGGCCTGGCCGGGGGCGGCGGGCAGGGCCGTCAGCTCGGAGGGGGTGCGGTTGCTGAGCTTGCTGTAGGAATACGTGGTGTAGAGGCGGCCGAAGCTGACGCCCACCGCCAGGGCCGCGCCCAGGCCCAGCAGGGCCACGCGCCCGCCAAACGCCCCGAGGCGGCCCGCCCGCAGGGCGGCCACCAATTCAATCACCCCAAAAATGACCACCAGCAGGCCCAGGTAGTAGGTTATCTGGGGGTGGTTGGCCCGCACGTTGAGGGTGAGGCCCACGGCAAAGAGGGCGGCCCCCAGCCACTTGTCGCGCCGAAACGTGACCCACAGCCCGGCCAGCACCAGCGGCGCGTAGGCCAGGGCGAAGCTCTTGGTGTTGTGCCCCGCCGCCAGAATGGCCAGGTTGTAGCTGCTGAAGCCGATGGCCACCGCGCCCGCCACGGCCCCCAGCCGCTCGCGGCCCAGGGCCAGCATCAGCACGTAGCCGCAGAGCAGGGCCACAAACAAGTTGCTCACCACGCCCGGCAGGCCCAGGGTAAGCGCCTTTTGCAGGTACACCGACCAGTCGCCCGGAAAATGCACCGAGATGAGGTAGGTCGGCATCCCCGAAAACATGGCGTTGGTCCACAGGGGCTCGTGGCCGTGGGCGGCGGCCCAGTCCTGGGTTTCGTGCGCCCCGCCCTTAAACTGCGTGATGTCGTGCTGGGCCAGGGTTTTGCCATCAAACACAATGGGCGCGAAGTACACGCAGGCCAGCAACGCCAGAAACGCAAGGGCCAGCACGTGCGGCAGCACCCGCTGCCAAAGCGGCACGGCGGGACGGGGGGCAGAAGGGTTCATCCGAACAACAAAGGGGTAAGAAGGGGAAACAGGCCCGCAAGTTACCGCCGGGGGTTTCTTGTTGGGCACTGGAGCTGTACCGGAGAGCGTACCGCGCAGCTCCAGCTTCGCGTCGCCGGCACGGCGAATCCTCGCGTAGGCTGCCCTTGGGGTTTCCTGGCGTTCATTCGCCGTTCCGGCG
>JANXUO010000660.1 GCA_025356245.1 Hymenobacter sp. | reverse complement strand
TGCGCGAGCCGGTGCGGCCCTGGCAGTGGCTGTTTTTTGGGTTGAGCTTTGGCGGCGTGCTGCTGGTGCAGCAGGGCAGTACGGCGGCGGCGGACAGCCCGGCGCTGGCGGCCGGGGCCGGGCTGGGGTACTTAGCGGTGGGCGTGGCCGGGGCTTTCATTTCGGGCCTGAGCTACAACGCCATCCGGCGGCTGCGCGGGCGCGAGAACCCGTTGGTCATCGTGTTTTATTTTCCGCTGATTTCGCTGCCCGTCGCGGCGGTGGCCTGCCTGTTTCACTTCGTGCCGCCGCAGGGGTGGGAGTGGGCCTGGCTGCTGGGCTGCGGCGTGTTCACGCAAGGGGCCCAAATCACGATGACCCGCGCGTATCAGCTTGAAAGTCTGAGCCGCGTGGCCCCGCTCAACTACATTGGCATGTTGTACGCCCTGGCCCTGGGTTTCGTATTTTTTCAGGAAGCATTCGGTCCGCTGGCCTACGGCGGCATGGCGCTGGTGCTGCTGGGCGTGGGCTTGAACGCCTGGTACACGCAGCGCGTAGATGCCAGGGCCGCTACCCTACCGCCCGCCGAGGAAATTGTAGCGTGAAGCCGCCTTTTGCAGGCTGAAAAGCCGCGAAGAGCAGCGGTTGAACGAATGGTAAACCTGCCATAACGCTCACCATTCGCAGGTTAAAAACCCGCGTCTCAGCGCAGGGCCGTACCTTGACGCACGTTTTACCGCTGCCCTTCTTCCCGCTTATGTTGCAAACGACGATGCGTTGGCTCACCTGTGCCTGCCTGCTGCTGGGAATACACAGTACCGGTCAGGCCGGTATTATCAAAGGCACCATCTCCGGCCCCGACGGCACGGGGCTGGCTTTCGCCAACGTGGCCGTGCGCGGCACCGCCCTCAACACCGGCTCGAACGAGCAGGGCCGCTACCAGCTTAAACTGGAGGCCGGCACCTACCAGCTTGTTTACCAGTACGTAGGCTACCGGCAGCGCCTGGAAGTGGTGCGTGTGCCCGCCGCCGATTCGGCCCTCACCCTCAACGTGCGGCTGGAGCCCGAAGCCTACTCGCTGGGCGAAGTGACGGTGCGCTCGTCGGACGAGGACCCGGCCTACAACATCATCCGGCAGGCACAGCAGTGGCGGCCCTACCACAAGCGCGAAGTAGCCGCTTGGCGGGCCAGAATTTACATCAAGGCCCTGGGGCGGCTCACCGACACGCCCGGCAAAATCCTGGGCCTTTTCAAAAAAGACCCCGACCTGAAACCGGGCATCTTTTACCTCTCCGAGAGCTTGTCGGACCTCAGCTTTCAGCAACCCGACGTGGTGCGCGAACGCATGATTGCCAGCCGCATAAGCGGCGACGCCAAGGGCATCAGCTTCAACCGGGCCAGCGCGGGCCGCAACCTCAACTTCTACAACAACGTGCTGAAATCGGGCTTTTCGGAGCGCGGGTTTGTGTCGCCGATTGCCGCCAACGCCCTGCTTTTTTACAAGTACGAGCTAGTGGGCAGCACCCCGCAGGGCGGCGAGGTGGTGCATAAAATCAGGGTGGTGCCGCGTCGGGCGTCCGACCCCGTTTTTTCGGGTTTCATCTACATCGTCGAAGGCGCGTGGCGCGTTCACTCCGTGGATTTGGGCCTGGGCAGCAACGCCCAGCTCGACTACGTGGACAACCTGCACATCAGCCAGTTATTTGCGCCCGCGCCCGGCCAGCCCGGCGTGTGGCTCATCCAGTCGCAACGCATGACGGTGACGTTTTCGGCCCTGGGCTTTAAGGGCTCGGGCTACGTGACGGCGGCCTTCAGCAACTACGCGGGCGTGCTGCCCACCTACCCGGCCCGGCCCGAAGCCCAAGCGTTGCCCGCCCCGACCCTGGCCGACAAGGAGCTAACCGCGCCCAACGCCCGCGCCCAACGCGCGGCTATCCGCCGCCAGCGGCCCGACTTGAGCGGCCTCAACGCCCAAGTACGCAGGCAGGTACGCCAGGCCGCGCGCGACTCGCTCAAAAACGACCCGTTTGCTTCCATGTCGCGCAACGAAGTGCAGCGGGTCGAAAAGGGCGTCAACAAGTACGATTCGACCTACTGGGCCGCGGCCCGGCCAGTGCCCCTCACCACCGAGGAGCGGCGCGACTACCAGGCCAAAGACAGCACGGAGGTCATCCGCGAGTCGCGCCCCTATCAGGATTCGCTCGACCGCGCCCGCAACAAGTTCGAAGCCATCAACTTACTCGTGGGCGGCTACACCCACCAGAACAGCTTCCGTAAGCGCAGCTTCACCGTGCTGCCGGTAGCCAACATTCTGCAATACAACACCGTGGAGGGCACGGTGCTCAACGCCCAGGTGGTGTACTCGCAGCGCACCGACGACCGCCGCTTCCTCACCCTCACGCCCACGGTGCGCTACGGCTTCAGCAGCCAAACCCTCAACCCCAGCCTGGGCCTGGTGTGGCAGCTGCACCCGGCCAAGTTGCAGCAAGTGAGCCTGGTAGCGGGCCGCACCATCCAGAATTTCGACCGCAACTCGCAGCTCACGCCTGCCATCAACAGCCTCTACACGCTGCTGGCCAACTACAATTACGCCAAGCTGTACCGCCGCGACGGCGCCGAGCTAAGCTACCTCACCGAGCCAGTAAATGGCCTGACGGTGAGCGGCTCGGTGGCGTATTTCGACCGCCACGAGCTGGCCAACGCCACCCTCAACCTGTGGCGCGACGTGCCGGGCCGGGCCTTTACTTCCAATCAGCCAGTGAGCGCCGAGCTGCCCGCTACGGGCTTCGGCAGCAGTCGGTTGCTGGCCGTGGGGGCGGTGCTGGAGTACCGCCCCGGCCAGCGCTACATCAGCCGGCCCGACGGCAAATTCAACCTCGGCTCGAAGTGGCCGACGTTTAACGTCCAGGGCCGGCTGGCCATCCCGCACGCGCTGGGGGCCGAGGTGCGCTACCTGCTGCTGCAAGGCGGCCTGCGCCACAGCCAGAAGCTGGGCCTGCTGGGCACCAGCAACATCCGCTTCAACGTGGGCGGCTTCGTGGGCAAGCAGGAAGGAATGACGCTGATGGATTTCCGTCACTTTTCGGGCAACCAGACGCTGCCCGCCGCCAACTTCAACGAGCCCCAACTGCTCGACTACTACCGCTACGCCACCCGCAGTAACTACGCCGAGGCCCACTACGACCACCACTTCAACGGCTTCCTGCTCAACAAATTCCCGCTCATCCGCCGCCTCAAGTGGCAGGAAGTGGCCTCGCTCAACTACATTCACACCGCCGCCCTGGGCCACTACCTGGAGTTGGGCCTGGGCATCGAGCATATTCTGAAAATACTGCGGGTTGATTTTTACACGGCCATCCGCGAAGGCAACGGCGGCGGCGATGCCGGGGCCAGCAAGGGCCTGCGCATTGGGCTGGGGTTCTGACCTTCTGCCTGCGGGCGGTTGCTACACTTCT
Source organism: Hymenobacter sp. (assembly GCA_025356245.1). Classification (GTDB taxonomy): domain Bacteria; phylum Bacteroidota; class Bacteroidia; order Cytophagales; family Hymenobacteraceae; genus Hymenobacter. The sequence goes on along the minus strand of JANXUO010000660.1, from coordinate 143 downwards.
TCGTACTCCACGTACTCGCCGCCCTTAAAACCGGTGGACGGCTTGCCGGGCTGTGAAGCCGTAGGCGGCACGAAATCGACGCGCACCTCGCCGGGCCTGGGGCCGTCGGGCTGCCCGGTGTGCTGCTGCGAATGTCCTTGGTG
>JANXUO010000645.1 GCA_025356245.1 Hymenobacter sp. | reverse complement strand
GGGGGGACTAGTTCTAGCATCTAGTCTGCTATTTTCTAGATTTTTTAAACTAAAAACTAGTTCCCCCTCCCCATCGGGGAGGGGGCTAGGGGGTGGGGCCAATCGCAAGGGCGAAGTGTACACTAAATGAGTCAGTCAGTTCACCTAACCTCTAAGTCCCTAAGTCCCTAAGCCCCTAAAAACTCATGCTCACCATCCTAACCAAAGAATTCAACGCCTTCCTCAACTCGCCCATTGCCTACGTGGTGCTGGGGGTTTTCCTGATTGCGACGGGCTTGTTCGTGTGGGTGTTCCCCGACAGCAGCGTGCTGGCGGCTGGCTATGCCGACCTGCAAACGCTGTTCACGCTGGCCCCCTGGGTGTTTCTGTTTCTGATACCGGCGCTTACCATGCGCTCGTTTGCCGAGGAGAAGAAGGCCGGGACCATCGAGCTGCTGCTGACGCGGCCGCTCACCGACGGGCAAATTATTGGCGGTAAGTACCTGGCTTGCGTATTGTTGGCGCTGCTGGCGCTGGTGCCCACACTGCTCTACTATTTTTCGGTGTACCGGCTGGGAGCGCCGGTGGGCAACATCGACTCGGCGGCCACCGTGGGCTCTTACCTGGGGCTGGCGCTGCTGGCGGCGGTGTTTGCGGCCATCGGGGTGCTGGCCTCGGCCCTCACCCGCGACCAGATTATTGCCTTTTTGGGGGCCGTGGTGGGCTGCTTTCTGGTGTACTCGGGGTTCGATTCGCTGGCATCGGTGCTGGACGGCAGCGCGGCCTACTACGTGGGGCAGCTGGGCATTGCCGCGCACTACCGCGATTTAAGTAAAGGGCTGATTGACAGCCGCGACCTGGTGTATTTTTTCAGCCTGATTGCGGTGGCCCTGGGTGCTACGCGGCTGGTGCTGCAAAGCCGCAACTGGTAGGGGAGGGAGCGGTTTGGCGCGCGTTGGCGCGCGCCCTGATTTTTTGCAAGTTCACGAATGAATTCAACACCCGATAACACGACTGAAACGCCGCCGACCAACGCCCCCGTGCCGCCCGTGCCCGTTGCCTCCGCCCGGCGGCGCGATGGGCTGCGGTTTGCGGCGCTACTGGGCCTGCTGCTGCTATTTAACGGCGTGGCGCAACGGTTTTTTTTCCGGCTCGATTTGACGGAGGAAAAGCGCTACAGCATGGCCGAGCCCACCAAAAACCTGCTGCGCACCCTCAAAACGCCCGTGACGGTGACGGTGTACCTCAGCGGCGACTTCCCGCCCGGCTTCCGGCGCCTGGAGCAGGGTGTGCGCGAAACGCTGAACGAGTTTAAGGTGTACGGCGGGGCCAACCTCAACTACGTTTTCATCGACCCCAGCGCGGCGGGCTCCGAGGCCGGGCGTAACCTGTTTTACGCCACGCTTTTCAAAAAAGGACTGAAACCTACTAATCTGGGGGCCACCGAAAACGGCAAGCGGGTCGAAAAAATTATTTTTCCGTGGGCCGTGGTGAGCGGGGGCGGGCACGAGAAAAACGTGCTGCTGCTGCGCGGCAGCCAGGCCGTAGCGCCCGAGGTGCGCCTCAACCAAAGCATTGAGGGGCTGGAGTATGAGTTGGCCAGCACCATCCGGGCCCTGGTGCCGGGGCCGCGCAAGCGCATTGGCGTGGTGCAGGGGCACGGCGAGCTGAGCAATGCCCAGGCCGGCGACATACTGGGGGCCTGGCAGCAGCAGTACGACGTGTTTCGGGTGACGCTGAACCAGGTGCCCGACCTGCGGGCGCTGGACGCCATTGTGGTGGCCCAGCCCAAAACGCCCTACTCCGAAGCCGAAAAATTCAAGCTCGACCAGTTCATCACTGAGGGCGGGCGGGCCTTGTTTTTTGTGGATGCCCTGCGCGTGGACCTCGACAGCGTGAGCCGCAACGGGGCCGCCCTGGCCACGCCCTACAATTTGAACCTCGACGACCTGTTTTTCAAATACGGCCTGCGCCTGAACGCCAATCTATTGCTCGACCTCAACTCGGGCCAGATACCGCTCGTGACGGGCATGAACGGCGACAAGCCCAAGATAGAGCCCATGCCCTGGCAGCTCTACCCGCTCATCAACCGCTTCGCCCCGCACCCCATCACCCGCAACCTCGACGCGGTGTACCTCAAATTTGCCGGCAACCTGGACACGGTGAAGGCCCAGGGCATTCGCAAAACCCCGCTTTTCAGCACCTCGCGCTACACGCGGATGCTGCCCGCGCCGGTGCCCATCAATTTCAACGACGCCCGACTGGAACCCAACCCCAAGCTCTACCAGCAAGGCAGTCAGCCAGTAGCCTATTTGCTGGAAGGGCAGTTCGGCTCGCTGTTTGCCAACCGCGCCCAGCCCGGTACCCTGCGCTACCAGCCCGCGCACGACCCCCTGGCCCGGCCCAGCAAGGTGGTGGTGGTGGCCGACGGCGACTTCATCCGCTCCGACCTCGACCCCAAAACCGGCCGCCCCTTCCGCCTCGGCTTCGACCGCCTGGCCAACACCGAGTTTGCCAACCGTGAACTGGTGCTCAACGCCACCGACTACCTCCTTGACCAAACCGGCCTGATTGCCGTGCGCGGCAAGCAAATCACCCTTCGCCCCCTCGACAAAGTGAAGCTGGCCCAGCCCCGCCTGCCCTGGCAGCTGCTGAACGTGGGCCTGCCCCTGGGCCTGCTGGGCCTACTGGGTGCCGTGCGGGCCTGGCGGCGCAAACGGCGCTACGCCCGTTTTTAGGCGTTTAAGCGCACTAATTCCGGCGGCCAAAAAATAATTTTGCCCCGATGGGAATTTTACGGCTTGATTTTTGTTCATGTAGCCGTGAAAGATAAGTTATTTTAAGGTGTTTTGGTACGGAAAGCCCTGGTTCATTGAACCAGGGCTTTTTTATGGCTGAGATGGCAACGATACATCGGTTTGTGGTTCGGTCCCGGTTCAATTGCCCAGTCTAAAATTCGTCTTTGGCCCCCATCCGCCGCCCAAACAGGAAGTACACGGGCAGGCCCAACGCCACCAGCAGTAGGCCGCGCCGCGAATACTCGGCTGTGTCGGGCGCAAACAACAGGATGGCGCAAAATGCGCTGGCCAGCACGATGTAGAGGCCCGGCACCAGCGGGAAGCCCCAGGCGCGGTAAGGGCGGGGGGCATCGGGGCGGGTGCGGCGCAGCACGAATATGCCGATGATGGTGACGACGTAAAACAAAATCACCGAGAACATGACGTAGTTGAGCAGCTCGCCGTAGCTGCCGCTCAGGCACAGCAGGCAGGCCCACAGGCACTGGGCCCACAGCGCCCGGCTGGGCACCCCGGCCCCGTTCAGGCGGGCTAGGCCGGTGAAGAACAGGCCGTCCTTCGCCATGGCGAAATAGGCGCGGGAGCCGCTGAGGATGATGCCGTTGTTGGCCCCGAAGGTGCTCAGCATGATGAGCACGGCCATGACGTAAGCGCCCGGCCGGCCCAGCACCGACTCGGCCACGGCCGTGGCCACGCGGTCGTCGGTGGCGTACTGAATGCCGCGGCCGGCCAGCGTAGCGGCTTCGGGTGCGCCGTGCAGGGGCAGCACCAGCAGGTACACCACGTTGATGAGGATGTAGAGGGCCGTGACGATGGCCGTGCCAATGGCCATGCTGCGCACCAGCGTGCGCTCGGGGTTCTGGATTTCCTCGCCCGC
>JANXUO010000617.1 GCA_025356245.1 Hymenobacter sp. | reverse complement strand
CTTCGCCCTGTACCCCGGCGAAACCATTGGGCTGGTCGGGGAGTCGGGCTGCGGCAAAACCACGTTAGGCCGGGCGTTGCTGCGCCTCACCGAACCCACAGCGGGCCACATTCTGTTCGAGGGCGAGGATTTGGCAGCCCTCTCGGCGGGCGATTTGCGGCGGAAGCGCCGTGAGCTGCAGCTCGTGTTCCAGGACCCCTACGCGGCCCTCAACCCCATGCTCACGGTGGGCGAGGCCATTTGGGAGCCCATGCGGGTACACAGCGTGGGCGGTTCGCGCCGCGAGCAAAAAGCCCGCGTGCTGGAGCTGCTGCGCACGGTGGGCCTGCGCGACGAGCACTTCGAGCGCTACCCGCACGAGTTCAGCGGCGGGCAGCGGCAACGCATCTGCATTGCCCGCGCCCTGGCCTTGCAGCCCAAGCTGATTGTGTGCGACGAGTCGGTTTCGGCCCTCGACGTATCGGTGCAGGCCCAGGTGCTGAACCTGCTCAACGACCTGAAGCGGGACTTCGGCATCACTTATTTGTTCATCACCCACGACCTGTCGGTGGCCCGGTTTATGAGCGACCGGCTGTTGGTGATGCACCAGGGCCGCGTGGTCGAAAGCGGCCCGGCGGCTGCGGTGTACGCCCATCCGCAGCATCCGTACACGCAAAGCCTGCTGGCCGCCATTCCCAAAGACAGCTTGGCCGACATTACCGCCGCCGTGGCCAGCCGGGCCGGGTAGCGCGGGTTTTCAACCCGCGCGTCGGGCCATTTTAAAATCATTTTGCCTGCGCAATCCGCGCGGGCGGCCCGGGTTTCGGCCCGGCAATTTCCTTAAACTCGCGGGTTTCAACCCCGCGTTATCTCAAACATGAACACTCCCCAACCCGCGCCGCTGACCCAAGACCAGGTGCTGCGCATTTTTACCGACAACCCCGGCAAAGTGCTGGCGTACCGGCAGCTCTCGCGCCGCCTCGGCGTAAGCACCAAGCAGCAGCGCGAAGAAGTATTTGCCCACCTTAAAACCCTGCGGGGAAAAGGGCTGCTGACGCTGCTTCAGAACGACGAATACCGCCTCGCCGACCCTACGACCGCCGCGGAGCCGGCGAAGGCTGGCAGCGCCGCTAAATCGAGCAAAAAAGGCGCTAAAGGCTCGGATTATGCCCCCGGCGCTACCGGCCGCCACGCCCGCCCGGTCGAAGCCTCGTTTGGGCAAGACCCCATTGTGCACCGCCGCCGGGGCGCGGGCTTCGACTACGTGGGCGACGACACGCGGCCCGTGCGCGACAGCAACACCATCATCGGCACCGTCGATTTGGCGTCGCCGAACTTTGCTTTTGTGGTGCCCGAGGGCGGCGGTGACGACATTCGCGTCTTCACCGACCAGCTCCGGTTTGCCCTGCAAGGCGACGTGGTGCGGGTCAAGCTGCGCGGCTCCCGCGACGGCCGCCCGGTGGGCGACGTGATGGAAGTTCTCAAGCGCGAGCGGCCCGAGATAGTGGGCCGCCTGCAAATTCAGGGCACGTTGGGCTTTGTGAAGCCCGACAACCGCCGCGTTTACTTCGATGCCTTTGTGCCGCCGCACAGCCTCAACGGAGCCCGCAACGGCGATAAAGTGCTGGTGCGCCTCACCGAGTTCCCCGACGATGCCGGGCGGCAACCGGTAGGAGAGGTGCTGCGCACCTTTGGCGCGGCGGGCGGCAACGAAGCCGAAATCAACGCCATCATGGCCGAGTTCGGGTTGCCGTTCGAGTTTCCGGCGGAAGTGGAAACCGAGTCAGAACACATTGCCGACACGATTTCGGAAGATGAAATTGCCCGGCGGCGCGACTTCCGCGCCATCACCACCTTCACCATCGACCCGGCCGATGCCAAGGATTTTGACGACGCGCTGTCCATCCAAAAGCTCGAAAACGGGCACTGGGAAGTCGGCGTTCACATCGCCGACGTGACGCACTACGTGCGCGTGGGCACCGCTTTGGAGGAAGAAGGAAAGCACCGCGCCACTTCCGTGTACCTCGTGGACCGGGTGATTCCGATGCTGCCCGAGCGCCTCTCGAACGGCCTCTGCTCGTTGCGGCCCAACGAGGACAAGCTCACGTTCTCGGCCGTGTTTGAGCTGGACGAAGCCGGCAAGCTCTACCACTCGTGGTTCGGCAAAACCGTCATTCACTCCGACCGCCGCTTTGCCTACGAGGATGCCCAGGAGCGCATCGAAACCAAAACCGGCGACTACGCCGAGGAAGTGAATGTGCTCAACGACATGGCCCACAAAATTTGCGCCCAGCGCTTCAAGCAAGGGGCCATCAGCTTCGAAACCCAGGAAGTAAAGTTCAAGCTCGACGCCGACGGCAAGCCCCTCGGCGTGTACGTGAAGGAGCGCAAGGACGCCCACAAGATGATTGAGGAGTTCATGCTGCTGGCCAACCGCAAGGTGGCCGAGCACGTCTTCAACCTCAAAAAAACCAAGCCGCGCTTCACGATGGTGTACCGCACCCACGACGCACCGGAGCCCGACCGCCTCGAAAACTTCGCCCTTTTTGCCAAGAAATTCGGCTACAACCTGAACCTGGCCAACCCCAAAAAAATCAGCACCGAGCTGAACGACCTCAGCCTGGCTGTGGTGGGCAAGCCCGAGCAAAACGTGATTCAGGGCCTCGCCATCCGCACCATGGCCAAGGCCGTGTACACCACCGAGCCGCTGGGCCACTTCGGCCTGGCCTTCGACC
>JANXUO010000595.1 GCA_025356245.1 Hymenobacter sp. | reverse complement strand
CTGCTCTTCGCTGATGACGGTACCGCCCGTGATGGTGGCAATGTCCTCCAGCATGGCCTTGCGGCGGTCGCCGAAGCCCGGAGCCTTTACGGCGGCAATTTTCAGCGAGCCGCGTAGCTTGTTCACCACCAGCGTGGCCAGGGCCTCGCCGTCCACATCTTCCGAAATGATAACCAAGGGCTTACCGGTTTGCAGCACTTGCTCCAGCACGGGCAGCAGCTCCTTCATGGTGCTCACCTTTTTGTCGTAGATGAGAACGTAGGGCGACTCCATCTCCACCTCCATTTTCTCGGGGTTAGTCACGAAGTACGGCGAGAGGTAGCCGCGGTCGAACTGCATGCCTTCCACCGTTTTTACCTCGGTTTCGGTGCCGCGCGCTTCCTCGACGGTAATGACGCCTTCCTTGCCCACTTTCTCCATCGCGTCGGCAATCATCTGGCCGATTTCGGCGTCGTTGTTGGCCGAGTTGGTGCCCACCTGGGCAATTTCTGCCGAGTTCTCAATCTTTTTCGACTGGGCTTTCAGGTTGGCCACCACGGCGTGCACCGCCTTGTCGATGCCACGCTTCAAATCCATCGGGTTAGCCCCGGCGGCTACGTTTTTCGAGCCGGCCACGTAAATGGCCTGGGCCAGCACGGTGGCCGTGGTGGTGCCGTCGCCGGCTTGGTCGGCCGTTTTCGAGGCCACTTCTTTCACGAGCTGGGCGCCCATGTTTTCCACGGGGTCGCGCAGTTCAATTTCCTTGGCCACCGTCACGCCGTCCTTGGTGATGGTGGGGGCGCCGAATTTTTTGTCGATGATGACGTTGCGGCCTTTCGGGCCGAGGGTCACTTTCACCGCGTTGGCAAGCTTGTTCACACCGGCCTGCAATTTTGCGCGGCCTTCGGTGTCGAATAGGATGTTCTTGGCCATGTTCTCGAAGTATTGGGAATGAGTTGGTTAGAAATGATTAGGAGAGGACCGCGAAAATGTCCGACTCGCGCATCATCAACAGGTCTTCGCCATCGACGGTGATTTCGGTGCCGGCGTACTTGCCGTACAGCACCTGGTTGCCCACGTGTACCTGGGGCTTGATGATGGTGCCGGCATCGGAGGTTTTGCCTTCGCCCACGGCTACGATTTCCCCGCGCGAAGGCTTTTCCTTGGCCGTGTCGGGGATGATGATGCCGGATTTGGTTTTCTCCTCGGCGGCGGCGGCGCGAACAATGACGCGGTCGGCCAGCGGTTTGATGCTAAGTGCCATTTTGTGTGTTTGTGGGTTGGTTTGAGTGGTAACAAAAGCTACGAAGCTGCCCCGACACTTGTCATGCCAGCCCCCAAAACCTGACAGAATGCGCAGGCCATTAAGCCAAATATGGCAAAAAGACGGCAAAAATGGCCGTTTCAATGGCTGTAAAAAAGCCGGCCGCTCCCGAAGGAACAACCGGCTTTTTTTGATTATGGGGTGCTTGCGGTCAGCAACGGGCCAGGCACCGAATGCGGCCAGCAGCGGCTGCTACTTAGCCGGGGCTGCTGGCACCGTGGCCGGAGCCGCCGGGGTTGTCGTCGGGGCCGGGGCTGGCAGTGGGGCCGGTGCCGAAGTCGGTAGGCGCGTTTCTAAGGCTTTCTGCTGGTTCACGCTCCGCACCGGGCCGCCGGTGGTGGACGTCAGCACGTGGGTGCCCAGCGAGAGCACCATCAAGCCGATGGCGAAGCCCCAGGTGAGTTTTTCGAGCAGGTCGCCGGTGCGCTTCACGCCCATCATGCTGGCCGCGCCGCCCGCACTGAATTGGCTGGAAAGTCCGCCGCCCTTGGGGTTTTGGGCCAGCACCACGAGCGCCAGCAAAAAGCAAACAAGAAGAATGAGGATGATGAGGGCAGTGTACATGGTGGGCGGTTGGGGGCTTTGCGGCTAGGGCAAAGGCGGTTGTTGAAGCTGTAAACTCTGTATTTCGGTTGCAAAGTACGCCATTTTTTCCGGGTGTTTCACCATCAGCCGCTCGTAAACTTCGATGGCGCGGGCCAGTTTGCCCTGCCGCGCCAGGATGCGGGCCAGGCTTTCGGACACCAGCTCGGGCGGGGCGTTGGTGCTGGGGGCGGCCAAATCGGCGATGGCCTCGGTGGTGGTTTTGGCCAGCGCCGGGCGCGTGAGGCGGGGTTTCTGGCGCAAAAAAGTTTCTATCAGCTCCAGCGAAGTGGGCGGCGGCAGGGCCTTGGGCCGGTTGTCGGCCCAGTGCTGCTGGAGCAGCGCATCGGGGGCAAAAAAGTCGTTGGGCAGCGGCAGGGCGAAGGCGGCTGGCTCGGGGCCGGCGGGTTGGTCGGGGGCGGGCAGCGGCATAAGGGCCAAGCCCAGGCGGGTGCTTTCGCCCCAGCCGTAGCCCACGGTTTCGTCACCCAGGAAGGCAGCGGGCGTCAGCGGCGGCTGCACGAAGGGCTTGAGCGGTAGCGTCCACGTCCACTCGTCGCTGAGGCCGGGCAGCAGGTAGGCGGGCGTTGGCTCTAGCTCTTGGGCCAGCCCGTACTCGAAGCGGGCCGCCCCGGCCCCGGCCGGGGGCCGCACGGGCGGTGCCACAGGCGTGTTAGGTGCCTCAAGGGCCGGCTCAAGCGGTGTTTCGGGGGCGACGGCCGGGCTGGCGGGGTCGCGGGCATCAGCTTCGGCCAGCAGTGCTGGTTCGGTGACAAGTAGGTTTTCGACCTGGGGACTGGTTTCAGCAGCTGTACGGTTATTTTCGGTACTGCCAGCGGCAGGCCGCGCATCTGCGGCGGTGGCAGGCGGTGCAATACTCAAATCCGCTGCCTGCAAGCTTGGTTCGGGCGGTGCCGGCACTGCCACACCGCCGGTTGCTTCGCTCACAACGCTCGTAGGCGGAGCAGCTGCGCCCGTGCTGGCCGTTGACGAAATGGCCCAGTTGGCTCCGGTTACGCTGGCCAAAACGCCGCTTCTGGGTGCCGGTATCGGAGCAGCAGGGGGCACCGCCGCCGTGCTCACCAGCGGTACTACTAACGCTGGCAGCGGAACCTCGGCCTCGGGGGTTGCATCCACTCGGACAACCGCCGACGCATCATCCACAACAGCAGGCGCTACGGTTTCATCTTGGGCGGCGGGCATGGCTGGCGCTGCTTGCGCCGGGCCGGGCTCGTCGGGCACGTTTGCCGCTGCTGGGCGCGGCACCACAAAACGGGCGGGCTGTGGCACTGCTGCCTCTGGTATTGTCGGTGCCGTCCCTTCGGGAAGTGGCTCGGGCAGTGGGTCGGATAATGCCTCAAGCAGTGGCTCGGGCAGTAATGCCGGTGGGGGCGTGGTTTCAATCAGCTGCCGTAGCAAGGCCCGGTCGGCGGCATAAGTAGCAGCGCGTCGAAGGCGTTGCCCGGCCAGCATAGCACCCTGGTCGTGAGCAGCTTTAGCTAGCAGCAAGTGCGCCGTCTGGCAGTACGGAAACGATTGGGCCAGCTGTTCCAGTTCCCGCACCTCTGCCAGCCCGAGGGTCGTGCTGGGGTCGAGGACGTGCAGAAGAGAGGCGCGGGTCAAGGGAAATCAAAAATTAGGCGTTACGGGCTTCAAAATAACGAGCCGCCGCGCAATTGGCTCCCGCAAATGGGCAACCGCCGGGCCACAGCGGTGCCCCCAAGCACTAGCCCGTTAGCAGCCAAGGGCTAAAAAAATCACCAGTTGGCTACCGATTTATTGAAAATATCGGTAATGATGCCCGTCGTGATGCGCCGGATGGCCGTCTGGTCGTTGTTCACCGTCGCGATGTCCTGCGTGGCCGCAAAATCGCCGAAACTCTGAAACACCTGCTCGAAGCTCTGCTTATCGTCTTTCGTGTTGGTGAAGCGGATTTTTACCTGGATGGTCAGGCGGCTGCTGCCCGCTTGGTCGATGCCGTCCACTTTCTGAATGGCCGCCGGGGCGTAATCGTAAGCAATGATGGAGCCGTCGAACTGCAAATCGCCGTCGCGGGGCACCAGCGTCAGCTTGGTATTGCGCTGGAAATAATCTTTCAAGTCCTCAGTAAACCGCTGGGTCAGAAAAGCCGGGCCGGTGGGTGCGTTGTTGGGAATGGTTTGAATGGAAAACGTGCGCACCGCCGGGTCGATGTTGGTGCCCCCAAACGAATAAACGCCGCAGCCGCTTAGTGCCAGCATCGAGCAAAACAGCAGCGCAACCCTAAATTGGAAACGCAATTCAATTAATTTCATATTTTAAAAAAATAAGTTTGTTAAAAATAATAGACAATGTAATTACGCCAAGAAGTTTAGTTAGAAAACGGGATAAACCCTGTTTTTCCCGGTTCTTACCACAGCCGCAAAATTATACCTGCTCTAAATCGTACTGTTTTAATTTACGGTAAAGCGTGCGCTCCGAAATGCCAAGGTCGTGGGCAGCGTACTTGCGCTTATTGCCGTGTTTTTTCAGCGCCTTCAAAATCATTTCCCTCTCCTTTACATCCAGCGACAGCGTTTCCTCTTCCGTTTCGTGGCTGATGTCTTCTACTGGTTGGTCGTCGTTGGCGTCGGCATAGTTCAGCGTGGGCTCTGCGCCGTAGGGGCTGGCCGTGAAGCTACTCTGGCCACTGGGCAGCAGGTATTCGGTAGCGGGCTGGTTGTTATCGAAGCCTGTGGGAGCGGCCGTGGGGGCAAATAAATGGCTGTTTTGGCGCAACAGCTCCTGCGTTTCGTGGGGGCGGCCGTGGCTGCCGGTGGCCAGCTCCAGCACCATTTTTTTAAGGTCGGTGACGTCGCGGCGCATGTCGAAGAGGATTTTGTACATTAAATCCCGCTCCGAATAGCCGCTGGCGTTGCCACTGTGGGCTTCGGGGCCAGCGGCGTGCAGCAACATCGGTAAATTGCTGGTTTGTTCGGCTGGCAAATACTTGGCCAACTGCGCGGCATTTAATTCCCGCTCCATCTCCAGTACCGAAATTTGCTCGGCAATGTTTTTCAGTTGCCGGATATTGCCCGGAAACCGAAAGCGCGTAAGTAATTGCACGGCATCGGGTAATAAACTAATGGGCTTTACCCGGTGCTTTTCCGAAAAGTCGGCAGTGAATTTCCGGAACAATAAATAAATATCTTCGCCCCGCTCGCGCAGCGACGGGACGGCAATTGGTACGGTGTTTAAACGGTAATACAAATCTTCCCGAAAGCGGCCGTTACGCACACTTTCCAGCAGATTCACATTGGTGGCCGCTACCACGCGCACGTCGGTCTTCTGCACTTTGCTGGAGCCGACGCGAATAAATTCGCCGTTTTCCAAAACGCGCAGCAAGCGGGATTGCGTACCCAGCGGCATTTCGCCAATCTCATCCAGAAAAATAGTGCCGCCGTTGGTCACTTCAAAATAGCCTTTGCGCGCATCGTTGGCCCCGGTAAACGAGCCTTTCTCGTGCCCGAACAATTCCGAATCAATCGTGCCTTCGGGAATAGCGCCGCAGTTGATGGCAATAAACTGCCCGTGCTTGCGTGGCGAAAGGGCGTGAATAATTTTAGAAAATGATTCCTTGCCCGAGCCGCTTTCGCCGTTAATCAGCACCGTCATATCAGTAGGCGCAACCTGCGCGGCCACCTGAATGGCGTAGTTAAGCGCTGCCGCATTGCCAATAATGCCAAAGCGCTGCTTGATGGATTGAATTTCTTGTGGTGTCAAAGCCGATGCTGATTTGAGTTACTTACTGCGCACAACATCTGCGTAAACGCAGTTGCCGCCGTGAATGCCGAAATGGGTTGAGCTACACGGCATCGCCCAGCAAAGTGCTAGCCGAACTGCTGTGAACCAATACTTTCACATAGTCGCCTTTTTTGAAGCTTTGCTTCGGAAAAATAATGACTTGATTTTGGCTGTTGCGCCCGCTCAAATGCTCTTTTGAGCGTTTGGAGAAATTTTCGGCCAGCACTTCGTACACGCGGCCCACCGATTTTTCGTTGCGGGTGGCGCTGTGAAGTTGCTGCAAGTCGATGATTTCCTGAAGACGGCGCTTTTTGACTTCCAGCGGTACGTCGTCGGCGAGCTTGCGGGCGGCGAGGGTGCCGGGGCGTTCCGAATAGAAAAACATATACGCCAAATCGTAGCGCACCCATTCCATCAGGTTTTTGGTGTCTTCGTGCTCGGCTTCGGTTTCGGAGCAGAAGCCTGAAATCATGTCGGTCGAAATGGCGCAGTCGTCGCCCAGAATTTCGCGAATTTTCAGCACGCGCTGCTCGTACCAGGCCCGGTCGTAGGTGCGGTTCATCAGCGCCAGAATGCGCGAGTTGCCGCTCTGGGCGGGTAAGTGAATGTACTTGCAGATGTTGTCGTGCCGCTTCATGGTGTGCAGCACATCGTCGGTAATGTCCTTGGGGTGCGAGGTGGCAAAGCGCACCCGCAGCGCGGGGCTGATGAGGGCCACTTTTTCGAGCAGCTGCGCAAAATTGACGTGTTCGCTGCCATCGGCCGCCATCCATTTGTAGCTGTCCACGTTTTGACCCAGCAGAGTAACTTCTTTGTAGCCAGTAGCTACTAGGTCGGTTGCCTCGCGCAGAATGCTGTGCGCATCGCGACTGCGCTCGCGGCCCCGCGTGAAGGGCACCACGCAAAACGAGCACATGTTGTCGCAGCCGCGCATGATGCTGATAAAGGCCGAAACCCCGTTCGAGTTGAGGCGCACGGGCGTGATGTCGGCGTAGGTTTCTTCGCGGCTAAGGAGCACGTTTACGGCCCGTTGGCCACCGTCAATTTCCTGAATCAGGCGGGGCAAATCGCGGTAGGCGTCGGGGCCCACCACCAAATCCACGATTTTGTCTTCCTCCAGAAACTGGCTTTTCAGGCGTTCGGCCATGCAGCCGAGCACGCCAACGAGCATTCCCGGCTTGCGCTTCTTGTGGGAGTTGATTTGCTTGAGGCGCATCCGCACCGTTTGCTCGGCCTTTTCGCGAATGGAGCAGGTGTTGAGCAGCACAAGGTCGGCGTTGGCGAGGTCGTCGGTGGTGTCAAAACCCTCCGAAAACAGGATGCTGGACACGATTTCCGAGTCCGAGAAGTTCATTTGGCAGCCGTAGCTTTCGATGTAGAGCTTGCGCTCGCGGCCGGTGCGGGTGGCGGGCGTCACCCGAATTTCGGCGCTCGGTGCGTGGTCAGCCGCCGGGGTTTCGGGGGCGGCAGGCTGGTCTAAGAAATCGAGGGTAAGGATGGGCTGGGACATAGCGAAAGCGCTTTTCGGCGGACGACAAAGGTACGCAGTCGGTGACAGAATGGCAGACGTTTTGGAACGGTTCAGCTCGCAACCGTGGTGCCGAGTACCTCCAGAATTGCTTTGGCTTTAAGTAAGCATTCTTCGTATTCGCGCTCAGGGTCAGAGTCGTACGTTATAGCCGAGCCTACCTGGAAGCTCAAGTAGCCGGTGTCGGCGCGGTACTGCAGGCTGCGGATGACGACGTTGAGCTCGAAGTCGCCGTTGGGCCAACCGTAGCCGATGCTGCCGCTGTAGAGGCCGCGCCGGCTGCGCTCGTATTGCTCGATAAGCTGCATGGCCCGAACTTTCGGGGCGCCCGTCATCGAGCCCATTGGAAAGGCCGCCCGCAGGCTATCGGCCAAGCCAACGCCGGGCCGCAAGTCCGCCTCGACGGTCGAAATCATTTGCCACACGTTGCGAAATCCGTAAGTGCCAAATAGTTCGGGAACCCGGACACTGCCTGTTTTGGCAACGCGGGCCAAATCGTTGCGCACCAAATCGACAATCATCAGGTTTTCGGCCCGCTCTTTTTCGTCGTGGAGCAGGGCCAGGCGTTGCGCCTCGTCGTCGGTCGGAGTAAGGCCCCGGCGGCGGGTGCCCTTGATGGGTTGCGAAGTAATAATGCCTTCATGATGTGACATAAAGCGCTCCGGCGAAGCACAAAGCAGGTAGTGGCTGTGGTGTCGCACAAAACCGGCGAATGGTGCCGGGGATGCCGCGTTCAGCTTCCAGAAGGTAGCCATCGGGTTGATTACTACATTTTCGGCATAAAACTCCTGGCACAGCGTCAACTCGTACACTTCGCCATTAAGGATGTCTTCGCGCACTTGTTCAACGGTTTGCAGGTAGTCGGGGCGCGGCATACGGGCTTGCAGTGTTGGCAAAACGGGCGATGAATCCTTTGCATCGGCCAGTGGCTCGGTGGCCAGAATAGCTGCCAGCACGCCATCGGTGTTGCCTTCGATGGTGACGCAATCAGCCTGCCATCGCAGCCACGTTTCGGGGTGGAAAAAGTGCAGAACAGGCCAGTCAAACCCATCGAAATTGCTGCTGGTCAGGGCTTCAATTTCGTTTTTGGCGTCGTAGGTAATAAAACCGCAAAAAGGAGCATCGGAGTCTTGACTCTTGTCCAAATCAGCAAGGTTGGCCAGTGTGGTTGCGGCTGTCGCGGCTCCCGATACGGCAAGCAGCCGCTCAAAGCAGCCGGGAGCTGCTTGCTGCATCTCATTATGCTCAAAATAAGCACAATGCACAAAGCTGGTCGCCCATTGCAAGGCGCGGTTTTTAAAATCAGGAGGTAGTTCTGTAAATGAAATTTCAAGCATGGGCTATTGACTACCAGTGCTTTGCTAAATTGTTTCGTGGCCAATGCCTGCTTGTTCCAAGCACAGCAAGCAAGTGTTTTAATGCCGTTAATTGCCGTTGAGCAGGGGTGATGACGGCCGAAAGCTCAAACCATACCTACAACCCGTGCAGCGCCAGATTGGCTTTCGCGTCGGTGCTGTTTTTATACTCATGCCAAGGATAGTGCAGGCACATCTCGAAATACCGACGGGCCAGGGCGAGCTGCCCGGCTGCTTTGGCGTAATACCCTAGCTCCAAGGCCGCTTGTGGGGCAAAATAGTACGGGGCGGCGCTGCCCGACACCGCCAATGTACGCTCAAACGCCAGTTGGGCCGAGTCGGGGCGGGCGAGGCCCTGGTAGGCGCGGGCGCGGCGGTACGGCTCCTCGATGCGGTCGCGGAGGGGGGCAGCGGGAGGTAGGCGCAACTGGCGCAGTGTGGTAAGGGCCGCCCGGCAGTAGCCGCCGTCGATTTGCAGGCGAGCGCGGGTAAGAATCTGGTTCAGGGGCAGCGCATCGTGGTAGAAGTGCTGGGCGTAGTTATCTTCTTCAATATCAGTTGGTCCAGCCTCGTTTATCTGCTGCCGGTAGCGGGTAACCAAGGCTGTGGGCTGCCCACCTAGCAGCGCGGCCAGGTATAGCTTAAACGCCGCATCCTTACGGTAGTGGCGGCCCCGGTAAGCCGCCAAAAAAGCCAGATTGCGACGCTCAGAACCAGTGTAATCGCCCTGATAAAGCAGTAAATCAGCCACCATGTGGTCGAGGTAAGCTAAGGGCAGGTAGCCGGGGCCGGTGGGGCGGGCGCGGTAGGCCGCCAGGGCCGCATCGGCGTGGTGTTGGCGCTTGTTGAGGCTGATGCAGAGGTAGCTAAACAGTAGGTTGTCGGGCTGCTCAGCTAGGAGTTGTTGGGCTAAGTGAAGCGCCTCGGCAGGTTGTTTGTAATAACCTTCGCGGATGAGCGCGAGGTAAATGCGGCTTTCCGTCTGGAAGTCATGCGCTTGGCTAGCGGCCAGCGTCAGGTTGCGCAGGCCGGTGTCCACGTCGCCGCTCAAGCCAAGCAGCACGAGCAGCCAGTGGTAGCCCTCGGGCAGCGCACCTACGGCAAACTGGCACAGACCCAGTGTCTTGCGGGCGGGAGCAAAGCTAGGATAGCGCTGTGCCACTGCCTGCATTTGGTGAAATGCTTGCCGTAGGTTCAGTCCGCCCACAATCTCGTGATTAAATACAAGCTGGTTAATCCCCAGATGCAGCCGTATTTCGGCTCGAGTATAATCGCGCAACGCACTGGCCGGCATGGCGCTAAGGGCATCAAGCCGCGTATCCTGGCCCGCTACTACGGCGGGGTAGCGGGCAGCATCCTGGCTCACAAGTAACTCCACAAAATCGGCACAATCGGCTACGAGCAGGGCACCGGGACCGGTTTCGGTGCGGAGTAGTTGCCGCGCCGGAGCCAGCCGAAATTTCAGCACCTCGGCATAAGCCCGGCGGCAAGTGGGGGAGAGGCTCGTCTCTGACTTGGAAATTTTAGTGATAGGTAGCTGATTGTCGATTTGTGGCTGAGGGCTGCTGGGTATATCCGGCTTTGTTTTAGCGCCTTGCCTGACATGTTGCGCAGGCACCGCCGCCAGCAGCAGGCCGCCAGCCAGCAGCAGCGCGGCTGCCCGCAAGCGCACCATCCGGCAAAGTCCAGCAAATACACGCATTAGCGGAAGTAATTTACGAAAAAAAGGAGGGACGGCCGCAGCCGTTCCTCCTTTTTCACTTAAAGCCAAGGTCTGATAATCAGCAGCCAGCTACGCAAAACAAGAAGCTTAATTCACGCTGACCCGGCCTTCCACATCGGCCAAAATGCGGCCGCAGTGCTCGCACACGATAATTTTCTTGTGCGAAATAATGTCGGCCTGCCGCTGGGGCGGCACCGAGTTGAAGCAGCCACCGCAGGCATCGCGGCGCACCAGCACCACGGCCAGGCCGTTGCGCACGTTGCCGCGTACGCGGTGGTAAGCCGTTAGCAAACGCTCCTCGATGGGAGCGGCCGCTACTTCGCGCTGCTGCATGATGGTGCGCTCGTCCTCCTCGTTTTCGGCGATGATGGTATCCAACTCGCCCTTCTTATTGGTCAGGTCTTTACGGCGTTCGTCGAGCTTGCTTTTAGTGCCGGCGATTTCAGCGTTTTTCACGTCCATCTGGTACTGCGACTCCTTGATTTTCTTGTCCGAAATCTGAATTTCGAGGCGCTGCAACTCGATTTCCTTGCCAATGGCTTCGTACTCGCGGTTGTTGCGAACGTTTTGCTGCTGCTCATCGTACTTTTTGATGAGGTTTTCGGCCTCTTTGCTGGCCAGCTTGCGGCTCTTGATGAAGTCCTGAAGACCGGAGATTTCCTCGTCAAATTTCTTCACCCGCACTTCGTAGCCAGCAATTTCGTCCTCCAAATCCTGCACTTCCTCGGGCAGGTCGCCGCGCACTCGCCGGATTTCGTCGAGCTGCGAGTCGAGGTGCTGCAAGTTGAGCAGGGCTTCGAGCTTGGCGGCAACGGGCACGTCGGCGGCAGCTACGGCAGCAGTTTTAGCAGTCATAATGAACGGGGTTCGTGGGGGTTTCGGCAAACAAGACCGCAAAAGTACGCCCGAAACCGGCGGTTAGCAAATCCCGAAACACCTCGCCGGTGTACTGTTCGCTCTCGAAATGGCCCACGTCGCAGAGCATGAGGTGGCCCTCGGCCCCGAAAAACTCGTGGTATTTTACGTCGCCGGTTACGTAGGCATCGGCCCCGGCGCCGCG
This sequence comes from Hymenobacter sp., assembly GCA_025356245.1. Lineage (GTDB taxonomy): Bacteria > Bacteroidota > Bacteroidia > Cytophagales > Hymenobacteraceae > Hymenobacter. The sequence goes on along the minus strand of JANXUO010000595.1, from coordinate 12,960 downwards.
GGCCGCGCCAATCAAGAAAGCTCCGGCCCCGCCGCACAGCGCCACCCGCCGAATGGGCCGCTCGAAGGCCGTATGCCGCACCACGGGCACTCCCAGCCGCTCTTTCAACAGCGCACGGAACGCGGCGGGCGGCATGGCTTCGGGCAACTCGCCCACGGCTCCGGCTCCTACGTTCAAATCCAAGTTCTCCAGCTTAACCAGCTCATAGGCAACTTCCTCGTAGGGGTGCGCGGCCCGCAATGCCTGCAACACCGCCGCCTGCTGGTGCAGCGGCAGCAGCACTTCGAGCCGGATTTCGGTCACCGTTTCCGGCTGGCCTGCTGTGCCGATAGCCGGCCGGGTGCCCGCGCCCGGCGTGAAGCTGCCGGTGCCAGGGTGCCGGAAGCTGCAATCGCGGTAAGCGCCAATCTGGCCCGCGCCGGCCGCGTACAGGGCCCGCAACACCTGCCCGCTTAGGTCGTTTTCTTGGTCAGTTGGGCGGTTGGGTACGTAGGTGCTGAGGCGGGCCAGGGTGCCGCTTTTGGGTTCTAGAACCCTCACATTCAAAAGACCTAATTTTTCGGCCAGCTTGTCGTTCACGCCGCCGCGCACGTTGTCGAGGTTGGTGTGGGCGGCGTAAATGGCCACGTCGTTTTTGAGGGCCGTTATGATGGTGCGCTCCACCTCGCTGGCCCCCGTTAGGCGCTTGAGGGGCCGAAATATGACAGGATGATGCACCAGCACTACGTTGCAGCCGCGCTGCACGGCCTCGGCCACCACGGTCGGGGTGCAATCAAGCGCAATCAAAACCCCCTGCACAACGGCATCGGGGTCGCCGCATTGCAGGCCAGCGTTGTCGTAGCTTTCCTGATAGGGCAGTGGCGCGGTCTTTTCAAGCAATTGGGCGAGGTTGCGGACGGTGGGCATGGGATGGGGTTGTGAGTTGCGATGCGTCAAAAATTGCCTCCGTGTGGAAGGGGATGGGCACCCAGATGAGCCGGGCAACAAAATAACAGCGGGCGGCGGACTTGGTGCGGCCTTACTTTTGTGCTTCGCTCATGGCCCACTTTTTTCGCTGGTTGCTTTTACCATTCTCATGGCTGTATGCAGCGGTTTTGGCACTGCGTAACTGGTTGTATGATAATGGGCTGATAAAATCATTCAAATTCTCGGTGCCGCTGGTAGGCGTGGGCAACCTGCGGGTGGGCGGCACCGGCAAAACGCCACACGTGGCCTGGCTGGTGCAGGAGTTGCGGGCGCTGGGCCATCGCCCAGCCATTCTCAGCAGGGGCTACGGCCGCGCTACTACCGGCCCGCGTCTGGCCGGGGCGGCCGACTCAGCCGCCACCATCGGCGACGAGCCGTGGCAGTATTACGAGCAGTTCGGGCCGCTGGGAGTGCCCGTAGCCGTGGCCGAAAAACGCCGCCTCGGCGCGGAATTACTGCTGGCCTGGCATCCCGAAATCACGGTAGTTGTGCTCGATGATGCCTACCAACACCGCGCCGTGCAGCCCACGCTAAACATTTTGCTTACCGAATGGGAACAACCTTTCTACGACGATTTTGTGCTGCCCGCCGGGCGCTTGCGCGAGGCGCGCAGCGGGGCTGATAGGGCTGACGTTGTAATAGTTACTAAATGTCCGCCCCATGCTGCGGGAGCGGCCCAGGTTGCTGTAGCGTTGCAGGTGGCTCGGTACGCCCGGCCTGGCGTACCAGTGCTTTTTTCGACCTATGCCTACGCTCCGCCGCAGCCACTCACGGCCGCCGCCAAGGCCGCAGGGCCGCCTGCCCCCGGCCCGGCCCTGCTGCTGACGGGTATTGCCCAGCCAAGGCCTTTGTGCGAGCAATTAGAAAAGATGGGCTACAGTATTAAACACCACGCACAGTTGCCCGACCACCATAGCTTTACCTTCGAAAACGTGGCAGCGTTACGTACCCACTGGCAGGCCGGCTGGCCGGTTTTTACCACTACCAAAGACGCTACCCGCCTGCAGCCCCCGGCGTTGCAAGCAGCACTGACAGCGTTGCCAGCGCTGCCGGTGTACACGATTCCGGTTGCCGTTGCGTTTCTGGCCGATGGCGCAGCCCAATTGCAGGCACTGCTGGGCGCGTTGCTGCAACCGCCCCCCCCGGCAGTAGCCTGCAGGTGGTAAATTTGAGCTTCTTTTGGCTGCGGCTGGCTGGTGGCCGGGTGCTTTTATTGATGATTTGAAGGCGTTTCAATTTTTAGTTAGCGGCGATTTCAGCGGGGCCGCCCGGCCAGCAGCAGCGCTTAGCCAACGGCTAGCGCTGCTGCTGTGCCTGTTGTTGATTTTCAATGGCATAGGCCGCGCCCAAATCCTCGATGACTCTACCAAAGTACGCTACGGCCCCCGCACTACGCGGGTGATTCGCGAAGCCGATGTGCTACGCGACTCCACTGCCGGCGCCCCGCTCGATACCACGCTTACCCGCGCCCCGCAGTCGCGCTTTTGGCTCTACGACAGCACGTTTCAGCAGGATTTGGGCACGATGGGCTCGGCTTCGCGGCCGTTGTTATTCACTGCTAATACGCAACTGGGCGCGCGCTTCGGACGCAACGTATTTGATAAGTTTTTTCGCAACGCCGCCAACACGCCATACTACGATTCGCGCTCGCCGTACTCCTTTTTTCGGGTGGTGCAGTCGAGCTCGGGCGAGCAGATTTTCGAGTTCAGCTACAGCCGCAGCTTCAAGAAAAATTTCAGCATTGGGGCCAGCTACGAGCGCATTGCCAGCAACAAGATTATGGGCGCCATCAGCTCGCGCGATGGCTTGGTGGAACACAATGGAATGCTGTTTTTTGGCCGCTACCAAACCGATAATAAGCGGTACAACTTGATTTTTAGCTTTGTGGCCGGCCGTCACCGGGCCATCGAGCAGGGCGGCATCCGGCCCTTTGCTTCCGAGAAGCGCCCCCAGGATTTGTTCAAGTACGAAAAGCAGCGTGTTTACCTCACCACTGCCCAGAATAAGGACGACCGCGACCAATTCCATTTCCTGCAAACCTACCGCCTGCTGGGGCGCGGGCTCACGGTGTTTCACGTGTTTGATGCACAACGGCAATTCAACAGCTATTCCGACCAAGCCTTACAACGCGACTCGGCCAACGCGCTGCTTTATTATCCGAAGCGCTTCGACCCGCGCAATCAGTACGCTACCCTCGACCGCAGCGAGTACCGTCAGGTTGAAAACACCTTCGGGGTACTAGGCCGCACCACGGCCGTAGAGTACCGCCTCTACGCTCGTCGGCGCGATTATTCACTCGTCAGCAGTACGTTGCTGCCGGGGCCTGATGCCAAAACCCAAAATCTGGCCCCCGCCTTTGACCCAATTACGGGCGGGCAGGTTTTTCTGGGCGGCACGGCCGCTTTTCGGTACCGGGTGTACGCCATCGAAGCGGCGGGCGAATACAAGCTGTTCGACGAGTACTGGCTGCGGGCTTCGGCCCGCACGGGCCCCTTGTCAGCCGAGCTGTTGCGCACGTCCTATGCGCCCACGCTCACACAGCAACGCTTTGTAGGCAACCACTATGACTGGGAAAATAGCGGATTTCGCAATACCAGCACCGACCAACTCAGCGTGCGCCTGCGCCAACGCCTGCCCGGTGCCGCCGACCATTCCATCGAGCTGAGCGGTGCCTTGGCTAACATCAGCAACCTGGTGTTTTACAACAGTTTCGCAGAGCCAGAGCAGTTGTCGGCTGCGAAACAATTGCTGATTGGTGCGGTGCGGCACCGGGTACGCCTGGGCCGCGTAGTATTCGATAACCAAGCTACCTATACCAAGGGCGGCGACGGCATTGGCTTGCGCATCCCGGCCCTGGTAGCCGAGTCGCGAACCTATTACGAAAATAAGCTATTCAAAAATGCCATCGCTGCCCAAACCGGCATCGAAATCTGTTACCAATCGCGGTTCCGGGGTTACCAGTACAGCCCTAGCACCCAGCAGTTTTACACCCAGGATACCTTCACCATCCGGGCCTACCCGATAGTTAGTGCTTATTTCGTGGCCGATATAAAAACCGTCGATATCTTTTTGAAAATGTCGTACCTCAACGAAGGCATTTACGACAATGGGTATTTTGCGACGCCCTATTATACCGGTTACCCGAGGCGCTTTACGCTAGGAATTAAGTGGAATTTCTACAACTAAAACCGCAGATTCGAACGGATTTAACGGATGGAACGGATACGGCGCTGACGCGCCTGACACAGCCAACGAAAAGTCGTGACTAAAACGCTGTAATAAATAAGTTGTTGTAAATAAGCCACAACAAATCAACGGTACCAAACTCGTCAGGCGCGTAGCGCCGTATCCGTTCTATCCGTTAAATCCGTTCGAATCTGCGATGAAAACCATTCTCAAACTCAAGTTAAATACCGACCCGCGTTGGGTGGACATTGCCAGCAAAAATATTGAAGACATCCTGGTTGACCATGCTTGGTGCGAGCAAAAAGCGGCCAGTACGGGCATTAGCATGATAATTCATTACCCGGAAAAGGCGAAGTTGGTGGAAGCACTGACCGACTTGGTGGCCGAAGAGTGGAGCCATTTCGAGCGGGTGTTAATCGAGCTGCGAAAGCGGGGCTTTGCCTTGGGCCGCCCGCGCCGCGACGACTACGTGGTGCAGCTGTTGGCGCACGTGCGCAAAGGTGGTGCCCGCGAGCGGCAGCTGATGGACCAATTGCTAGTATCTGCGCTGATAGAAGCGCGTAGCTGCGAGCGATTTAAGCTGCTATGGAAACACATTCCCGACCCCGAGCTTAGTAAGTTTTACTACGAGTTGATGGTATCGGAAGCCAGCCATTTCGTGAGCTACGTGGAACTGGCCAAAGAATACTGTGACCCCAAAACGGTGGACGAGCGCCTGCAAGAACTGCTGAAAATAGAAGGCGACATCGTAACCAACCTGCCCGTGCGTGACGACCGGATGCACTAAGGCACACCAGCCGACGGCCAGTACCCCAGGCAGCACGCGGGTCGGTACGTCTGCATAAAATAGCTGACCAACAAGGCATTAAACAGCACTGACAACCGTGCTGAACCTGAGCCGTACAAGCACATTCCAGACAATATGGCCTGGTACTCACTCCATCCCAACACCATGAACACCAAACCCCTTTTCACCGCCCTGGCCCTGACCTTGGCCTGCGCCGCTCCCGTGCTGGCCCAAACAACCAAGGCCGACAATGACAAAACCAAAACCACTGCCGATGGTATGACCACCAAAACTAAGGTGGCCGACGACGGCAAAATGAAGGTGAAAGGCAAAGACAAAGAGGGCAACCGCATGAAAGCCACTACCAAACCCCGGCAGGGCCAAATGATGGCTGACGCGAAGGGCGTGATGGTGGGCGGCGCCATGATGACCCCCGACAAGGACATTGTGGATAACGCCGCCGGCAGTGCCGACCACACCACGCTGGTAGCCGCTGTGAAGGCTGCCGGCCTTGTGGAAACGCTGAAAAGCGCTGGTCCTTTCACCGTATTCGCCCCCACCAACGAGGCTTTCAAAAAACTGCCGGAAGGCACGGTTGAGAAGCTGGTGCAGCCCGAGATGAGGGATAAGCTCAGCGCCATCCTCACTTACCACGTAGTATCGGGCCGCCTTACCGCCGCCGATTTGAAGGATGGACAGGTACTGACTACCGTAGAAGGCGAAACCCTTAAGGTAACCAAAAAGGGCAATATGGTTATGCTGACCGATGCTAATGGCGGTATGGCTACCGTCACCATTCCCAACGTGATGTCGAGCAACGGCGTGACGCACGTCATCGACACGGTACTGATGCCGACTAAGTAATTTACACAGTTGTTGAAATCAAGCGCATTATTTTTGATTTCGACAGCCAGGCAATTAAAAAAGACCCGCTGATTATTCAGTGGGTCTTTTTTATGGGGCAAATACTGAGCAGTTACGCAGAACAACCCCATCATTCTACCACCAAGCGACGCGTGGCAACGCTGCCGTCGGCCAGGGTGAGCTGCACCAGGTACACGCCTGGAACCAGCCCATTGAGGGGCAGCGTGCGCTGCCCGGCCTGGGCAGCCGGTTGCGCCCAGCGGAGGCGGCCCAGCGCATCGAAAACGCGAGCCGTGGCGAACACCGGGCCTTCGACGGCGACGAAGCCGTGGGCTGGGTTGGGGTAAAATGCAAACTGGGCGTTAATGTTGTTGCTGACGTGGGTGGCGGTGACGACGGTTTGATTATCCGTCATGACGGGCCGCAACATGAGTGCCCCCGGATAATTGGGGCGGCCCTGCGTGTTTGGGTTGATAGCCAGGGCTTCCCACGCCTGATTGATGTTCTGAAACAGGTAGTTGTCGCCGGGGCGGGTGTTATTCAAATCTACCCCGTACTGCAAGAAATTACCCGCCGCTACCTGCGCATAACCTACGTAAAATGTACCCGTGACCGGCACCGATGTTCTGAACGGCACCTCTACGAACACCTGGCCCGCCGGTAGCGGGTTGCGAATGGTGGTGGTGACGCTGGCCAGCTCCTGGCCGGGTTGCCCGTTGTTGTCGGCCCACACTTTGGCCGTGAAGCTGCGGTTGCCCGCGCCATAAAAGATGGGGACAATGCGAATGGCGCGCACTTGGTCGGGGCGGTTGAGGTCGTAGCGCACGGCGAGCAACTGCTGGCCAGTTTGCGCGGCCGATAAGCTGAAGGCGAATTCGGGCGTGCCGTCGTCGTAAGCGTAGTAATCACTCAGCTCGGCGGTGCGGGTGGTCGTATCGTTGGGAATTGTGAGTGGGTTGATTTCCTGGGTATTGAGCGCTAATGTATAGCGTAGGCGGCGCGGGCCGGACCGGGCCGGCACCGGTGCCCGGCGGGCATCGCCCTTGATGGTATCGCGCCGAAATGCGCCGGTGGGCAGCGAGCGGCCAAAACGCAGCCACGTGCCGGCAAAGCCTCCCCCTGTTTCGCGCACTGTGCCCAGCCAGTCGATGGGTGCGGGAGCCGAGGCGGCACTGTTGAGGTTAATAACGTCGGTAAAGAGATTGCGCGAAAGCTCGGCAGTATCGGCCACGGCGTTGAACTGATACGCGGGCATGGCCGTGAAGCGGCGCAACGGGCTGCTGAGGCCGATGCCGGTGGCCAAATCGACGTAGGTGGTGTCGGCAGGGCTGCGGTTAGCGTCGAGCTTGATGTAATCGAGGCCCCACACATCGGAGCTGCTGGTGCGGTCGCCGGTGGCTAAAAACCTGAACCGGAAGGAATTGAACAAATAGCGCGGGTCGGCAACGGCCTGCGTGCGTTGCTTAAACACCGTGCGGCGGCCGGTGCCCAACTGCCGCCACTGCGCCACCCATTGCCCGGTGCTGGTCAAAAACTGCAATTCCAGGCTTACGCGCACCGGGCCGCCGTTGGCATTGCCGCCGCCCACAATGCTGCCCGACTGCCAAGCGTAGCTCAGGTAAATCTGACTGGCCGCGTTGCGTCCGCTTAGATCGATGGGCTGGGAGGTGAGGGTGTCGGAGGGGCCGTAGTCGGTGGCGAGCTGGCTGTAGCTGTTGCCGTCGCTCCGCAGGCCGTCGAGGCTGACGGTTCCTCGGGTCAGGGGCTTTACGGCCAGACGGTTGTTCACCAGCGCGCCGCCTTTGGGGAGCCAGTTGGCAACTTTGGGCGGGCCTTCGAGGGGGGCGGTGAAATCGTCGAAAAAAGGCAGGGCCAGCGCAGCCGGGCGTTGGCTGCTTGGAGCCGCAATAGGTTTTGGGGCGGCCGTGCGCGCGGGGTCGGAGCGCAACGGCAAGCCCTGGAGCTGGGCCAGGGCCACGGTGGGGAGCAACAGCGCCAGAGCGGGCAGCAAACGGAAAAATCCAGTCATGGCAAAAGCATTAAATTAGAGCCGGGCACCGGCCAAATGCCGCCCGGTAGCAACTGATTTCCACAACTGCGAAAACCGCCCGATTAGTGCGCGGGGGCCAACTTATTTTGCCACCCACATATCCACCAGCTGCCCGGTGCGAATGGTGGCATCGGGGCCGGGCACGGGGCGCTGCCGCACCACCGCGCCCGGCGTTTCGCCTTCGGCAGCGGCTTGCTCAAACACTTCGCCTACCTGCAAGCCCTGACCGACAAGCAGCGTTTTGGCCTCATCGAGCGGCATATTGACGAGGTTGGGCACGGCAAATTCCTGGTTGCCCTGGCCATCGCCCACCACCAAATCGACCTTTGTGCCTTTGGCAATGGGGTCGCCGGGTCGTATTTCCTTGCCATTCACGAGCTGTTTCAGCACGGCACCGGAGGCCAAATCGGGCACCAATTGCAGCTGCCCCACCACCAAATCGTAACTGGCCAGGATGAGCTGGGCATTTTTCACCGAGCCATCGGTCAGCTTGGGCATTTTGATGATGGGCGGATTTTTCATCGCCACCTGAATGTAAATTTTGCGGCCCTCCTTTACTTTCTCGCCGGGAGCGGGGTCTTGCGTGAGCACGGTAAAAGGCCGAGTAGCAGGGTTGTAGCTCGAATCATCAACAAAATACGCCAGGTTGCGCTCGTCGAGATAATCTTCCAGCTGCGCCAGGCTCATGCCCGTCACCTTGGGCACCGTAATGGTTTCGCCGTGGTGGGTGCTGATGGGGAGGTACAGGTAAAAAAAGCCGAGCAATAGCAGCACGATGCACATCACAATGAGCGCAAAATGCTTGATTACGTCAAAAGGCGTGTCAGATTTGAGAAGGTTCATTGCTGAATTGTTCAATTGCTAAATTGCTGCACTGTTTTGGGGCCTGTCCCAAAGCAGGTGCAACGGTGAAAACGCATTAAGCTCGATAGCCCGAAAAACTAATTCAAAACTCAACCCTCAACATTCAAAATTACCTTCTCCTGCCGTGCCTTGCCAAATTCCAGCACGCGGTCGATAAACGCGTAGGGCGTGTAGCCCGCCAGGGCGGTTTGGTGGAAGATGCAGGTGGCGGGCGTCATGCCGGGCAACGAATTGACTTCGATGACGATGACCTCGACGGCCCCGGTGGTCCGAACCCGCACAAAGGCGTCGATGCGGGCGTAGCCCTCGACGTGCAGCACCTCGGCCACGCGCCGCAGCACCTGCTTGACTTCCTGGCTGATGCGCTGGCGCTCGGGGGCATCGGGGGCGTAGCGGGCGGGGGTGATGTTTTGGCCTTCGCCGGCCAGAAACTTCTCCTCCAGGCTCAGCACTTCACCGGTGGCCAGGGCCTCGCTGGCCTCAAACACCTCAATTTCAAGGCTTCCGTCGGGGGCGTAGCTGGTGAGCAGGCCGCCAGTTACTTCCATGAAATGCGCCGCCCCGTCGGCGCTGATGAGCGTCTCCACCAGAAAGCTGTCCTTCTGCGGAAATTCCTCCTTGAAGCTGAGGTTGAGCACGGTGGCCGGGCCGGGCAGCAGCGCTTCGTCGGGCCGGAACATCAGAGCGCAAAAGGCCTCCAGCTCGGCGCGGTTCTTAAGTTTCTTCACGGCCGAGGAGCAGCCGTCGTCGGCGGGCTTGGCGATGAAGGGGTAGGGGAACTGAGCTTCCAGCGCGGCGTAGAACTGGGTGGCATCGTTCTGCCAGTCAAGGCGCTGCACCATGCGGTGCTCGGCCACCAGCAGGCCCGATTCGCGCAAGCGGCGGTTGGTTTCGAACTTGTTGATGGTGATTTGGCTGCTGGCCACGCCGGAACCGTTGTAGGGCAGGCCCAGCTTTTCGAGCTCGGCTTGCAGGGCACCGTCTTCGCCGGGGCGGCCGTGCAGGGCAATGAACACTTCATCCGCCAGTTGGGCTAGCTGCTCGAACGAAATGCGGCGGGGATGGATCAGGCCCTGCCCGGCGTATTTGGCCGTAATGTCGCGGGCCTCGACCTGAATTTTGGCCAGGATGGGGTGGGGGCCGTGCCCGGCCTCGGCGTGCTCAATCTTCTCCCGAATGTCGTCGGCGTTGTCCTTCAGCATCACGTTGATGGGCAGCTGATAAAGCTGAAAATCAGCGGCATTGCCCGTCAGAAACAGCGGCACCGGCGCGTATTTGGCCGACGAGCTGAGCTTCTCGAAAATGTTGCGCCCGCTCTCCACCGAAATGTGCCGCTCGGAAGAATAACCGCCCATGATGACGGCCACCCGGATGCGCTCGTCGGCCGCTTGCTGCCGGTTGCGGATGGCGGCGTCCAGCGGGTGCAGGTTGCCGCGCAGGGTGGCTGGGTGCATTCCGGCGCGGAGCCTGGCTGCCAATGACGTGCGGATGATGTAAGTGAGAAACTGGCTGGGATTCAGCCCAATCTCGGCCGCTTGGTGAAAGAAAAACGAAGCTGGCAACATGCCAGAAGTCGTGTTCGGGTCGTTGAGAAAAATGGTGCCGTCGGCTTGAATGAAGCCATCGAGCCGGGCGTAAACTTCAAACCCAAACGTGCGAAACATTTGCTCGCACTGCTGGCGAATGCGCTCAATGTCAGCCTCCGGCAAGTCAATGGGCGTGACTTTGCGGGCCAGGCCGGGCAGGTATTTCGAGCGGTAGTCGAAGAGTTCGTCGCCTTTCACAATTTCGGTGGGCGGCAGGGCCAGGGGTTGGCCGTTTTCATCTTCTATGACGATGCAGGAGAACTCGCGACCAGCAATGAATTGCTCTATAAGCACCTGGGTTTCGCCGGTCAGACTTTCAATAGAAACACTATCGACTGCGTCTATTGACAAACCCGAGTCCCATCTTTTGTCTATTTCTTCATCAGTGAGGGTTCCTTCGCTGGCAAAGCTGTCATTTAAAAATTTGAACAGTGACTCGGGGTGAGCATGAATGTAGGTGGGTGAACCTTGCAAATAGCTCTCGTAAAAACCGCTGGGTGCCGGGTAGCCAAATGCCTTCACCGGCAGGCTAATTCCCTCGCGGATGTCGGCCAACTGGCGTACCCAGGCCAACCGTTCTGCTCCGTCAAGCCGCTGCCACTCGGCTTTCGTAACCGTGCGGCGAAATGTTGCCCGTTTGACTGCTTCCATGAATAACACATGGTCGGCCTCCTTTACGATGCTCACGCCAATGCTGCTGCCCTGACGTGGTGCTTTCACTACCAATGGAAGCCCTAGCTCTTTTACTAACTCGTCCAGATTATAAGAATCTGATACCACCCGAAACTTCGGCGTAGCCAGCCCGGCCGCCTGCATCAGTCGCTTCTGCGCAATTTTATCAATGCCGATTGCCGAGGGCAAAATGCCCGAACCCGAGTACGGAATGCCCAGCCATTCCAGCATTCCCTGGATGCTGCCGTCTTCGCCGCCCGGCCCGTGCAGGGCCAGGAAGGCGAAATCCATCAGCTTGGGCAATTCTTCCACCAGCACCCGGCGGCCGATGGGGGCGATGACAGCGGCCAGTTCCTCGTCGCTTAGCTCGCCCAGGCTTTCGATGTATACCTGCCAGGGGTGAGTGGTGGGCGGCAGTGCGGCCACGGGCGGGTAAAAATCGCGGATGGTGCCCTTGTAAATGTTGGGCCAGTCGAGCAGAATGAAGTGGCCCCGGCTGTCCACGAAGATGGGGACGGGCGTGAAGAGCGTCTTGTCGAGGTTGTCGAACACGGTGCGGCCGCCGGCGAAGGAAATTTCCCGCTCGCGCGAGGTGCCACCGAAAAAAATACCGATTTTCATAAGGAGGGCAAAGTTAGGGGGCATTGTGGTGGTGGGCCGCCCTAACTTTACCGGCCTAAGCCTGCCTTGCAGTCGCCATTGCTTCGGCACTGACCCACCACTCGTCTCACCACCCGCGGGTTGAAAGCCCGCGCTACCGCTCACCCCATGAACACGCTCGACCAAACCAACTTTGCCCACCGCCGCGCCGTGGTGCGCGTCGATTTTAACGTGCCGCTCGACGCCGACCTGCACATCACCGACGACACCCGCATTCGGGCGGCCACGCCCACCATCCAGAAAATTCTGGGCGACGGCGGCTCCGTGGTGCTGCTCTCGCACCTGGGCCGGCCCAAGGGTGGCTACGAGAAGAAGTTTTCGCTCGAAGCGCTGGTACTGCGCCTGCAACAGGAGTACGGCCGCGACGTGCAGTTTGGCGGCGATGTGCTGGAGCCCCGCGCTGCCGAAATGGCCGCCGCCCTGCAACCCGGCCAGGTGCTGCTGCTCGACAACCTGCGCTTTCACAAGGAAGAAGAGGCCGGCGATGCCGCCTTCGCCAAAACCCTGGCCAGCTTCGGCGACGTGTACGTGAACGATGCCTTTGGCACCGCCCACCGCGCCCACGCCTCCACGGCCGTGATGGCCAGCGCCTTTGCTCCCGCCGACCGCGTGGCCGGCTACCTCATGCAGGCCGAACTCGACAACGCCCGGCGGGTGCTGGAACACGCCGAGCGGCCGTTTACGGCCATCATGGGCGGGGCCAAAATCTCGGACAAAATCCTGCTTATCGAGAAGTTGCTCGACAAGGTGGACAACCTGCTCATTGGCGGCGGCATGGCCTACACCTTTGCCGTGGCGCAGGGCGGCAGCGTGGGCAACTCGTTGCTCGAAGCCGATAAAGTGGTGCTGGCCCGTCAGCTCATCGACATGGCCAAAGCCAAGGGTGTGAACTTGTTGCTGCCCACCGACTCCATCATTGCCGACAAATTTGCCAACGACGCCAACGTCGAAACGGCTTCCAACCACGCCATTCCGGCCGGCTGGATGGGCCTCGACCTCGGCCCGGAGTCGCGGACGGCGTTTGCGGCCGTGGTGGCCGCTTCCAAAACCATCCTCTGGAACGGCCCGATGGGCGTGTTCGAGATGAGCAATTTCTCGCTCGGCACCCAGGCCGTGGCCCAGGCCATTGCCACGGCCACGGCGGCCGGGGCCTACTCCCTCATCGGCGGTGGCGACTCGGCCGCGGCGGTGCAGCAAATGGGCTTCGGCGAGCAGGTGAGCTACATCAGCACCGGCGGTGGCGCCCTGCTCGAATTCATGGAAGGAAAAGAGCTGCCCGGCGTAAAAGCGCTGGGGTAGGTCCAGTGGTCAGACGAATCGCCCGA
>JANXUO010000564.1 GCA_025356245.1 Hymenobacter sp. | reverse complement strand
CCCCTTGGGCGGCGAGGCCCTCGACGTGCCGCGCAAACTCGCGCACCAGGTACGAGCCCGGTGCCCACACCGGCATCTTCAGGTCGGTGTAGTCCTGGCCGAATCCAGCAAGGTCGAGCTTCACCTCGAAATAATGGGTTTGCGGGGCGGGCATGGCCAGCGTGTAGCGCAACGTAGAGGCGGGCACGGGCGGGGCGGGCGAGGCCGCGGCCACCAATGGCCAAGCCATCACGCCGCCCAGCATACCAAGCCGCAGCGTCGAAAAAAACGCATTTATCATGGAGTTCGCAAGTCAAAAAAGGTTAACAAAGGCTGCAAAATACGCCCCGCGCCGCTCGCCGAACCTCACCGGGCCAGCAGCCGTTAACTCATAGCCCGGCTGGGAACCGCCTTGTGCTTGCCTTATGCGCTTCATCTTCCTCCTTTTTGCAGCCGGACTGCTGGCCATTTTTGCCTGGGAACGCCGCACACACTTGCTTCTGGTTCACCGCTCGCAACCGCAAAATCAGCCGGCTGCCGACCGCCCTCGCCCTTCCCGTTCTGACAGCGTGGTGGCCTTTGCCCTGCGACAACTGGGCACAAATTATTGCTACGCAGGCACTACACCAAGCACTGGTTTCGATTGTTCGGGCTTTGTGCAGTACGTGTACGGGCACTTTGGTGTGGCTGTGCCGCACAGCAGTGGCCTGTTGCTGACGGCGGGCCAGCCGGTGCCCCGTGCCCAGGCCCAGCCCGGCGATGTGGTGGTATTTACGGGCACCGCCGCCGGGGCCACTACCCCAGGCCACGCGGGCATTGTCGTTTCGGCGGGCGTGGGGGTGTTACGATTTGTGCATTCGTCGTCGGCCCGGCGCGAGTCGGGCGTCAAAATCAGTCAGGTAGAGGGCACCGATTATGAGCGGCGATTCCTGCAGGTGCGGCGGGTGCTTTGAGTGTTTTGGGTTGGCTGGAGGGTGGCGGCAAACTGCAAAGTCCGCATCACTGCCAAAGCCGGTGGTTGATTGCGCGTTAGCTGGCGTATCTTGGGGAGCCAAAAAGCGCTGTTGTTTCCTCTTCACCCGTCCCCACCCCCTTCATGAAAAAATTACTACCTGCCCTACTCCTGATGCTGGGCTCTTGGGCAATATTGGCCCCCGGCACGGCCCAGGCCGCCCCCGGCGACACCACCCGCGTCACCATCTGGAACCAGCGCAAGATTACCCACTACGGCAACTTCGACACCACGGCCGTGCTGCCCGCCGCCCGCCCCTATCGCAAGGTGCTAATGCACTACATTTTGGGCCGCTACGCCTGCGCCCCCGGCAGCCAATACTGCGGCTCGTGGGATTATACCACCCGCGTGATACTGCGCCCACCCGCCCACGACACCCTGGAGCTGGCCCGCATCATCACGCCCTACGCTACTGACTGGCTGGCCCGCAACCTCACCCACGACTACGTGGTGGACGTGACCGACTACGCGCCGCTGCTGCACGATGGCCGCAGCTTTCGCTACGAGTACCAGGGCTACTCCTGGGGCTTTAATGTGACCGTGCGGCTCGAATTTATTGAGGGCACGCCGCCGCGCAACCCCGTGGATGTGCGCAACCTGTACTTTGGCGGCTGGGCCTTCGGCAACGCCGCCGACCCCATCAACAGCCACCTCCCGCTGAAACGCCTGCTGGCCCCGGCCGGCGACTCGGTGCTGACGCTGAAAAACATCATCAGCGGCCACGGCTCCGATAACAGCAACTGCGCCGAGTTTTGCCGCAAAAGCTACGCCCTGCTCGTGAACGGCCAGCCGGAATTGCAGCAAGCGCTCTGGCGCGACGACTGCGGCCGCAACCAAGTATACCCCCAAACCGGGACCTGGATTTACGACCGCGCCAACTGGTGCCCCGGCAATTACGTGAAGCCCTTGCTGCACCCCCTCAACCGCTATGTACAGCCCGGCATGGCCTTCAACATGAAGCTTGAAATGCCAGCCTACACCAACACGGGCAGTGCCAGCTTCAACTGGACAACCCAGTTGGTAACGGCCGCCGGCATCAACTTCGCTACCGATGCTGCGCTGGACGAAATCATCTCGCCCAACCTCGACGACAACTACCTGCGCCAAAACCCCAGCTGCGGCGGGCCAGTGGTGCGGCTGCGCAACCTAGGGCGCACGGTTCTCACGGCGGCCACCATCAACTACCAGGTGCTGGGGCGCGGCACCCCCGCCACCTTTGCCTGGACGGGCAACCTACCTTTCGGGGCCGACACGCTGCTGACTTTGCCCCCGCTGCCCACACTGCTAAATGCGACCGGCGGGAAGTTCCGGGCTTGGGTGAGTGCCCCCAACGGCGGGGCCGCCGACCCCAACCCCGCCAACGACGGCCTGACCGTGCGCTTTGCCCCCACCCTGGCCCTGCCCC
>JANXUO010000551.1 GCA_025356245.1 Hymenobacter sp. | reverse complement strand
GGCCCGTCGGCGTAGTCGAAGCGGTAGCCGTCGATGTTGGCCTGAAACACCCAGTAGCGCAGGGCGCCAATCATGGCCGCCCGCAGCGCGGGCTTGGCAAAGTCGAGCTGCGCGATGTCCTTCCACTCCGGGATGGGGTTCACCATCTCGCCGGCGGCGTTATGCACGTACCAATCGGGGTGCTGCGCTATCCACGGGTGGTCCCAGGAAGTGTGGTTGCCCACCCAGTCGAGTAGCACGGCCAGGCCGCGGGCGTGGCAGCCGTCCACGATGGCCCGCAGGTCGGCCAGGGTGCCAAACTCGGGGTTCACGCCGGTGTAGTCCTGCACCGCAAACGGCGAATCGACGGCCCGCAGTTTGCCAATCGGGAAGATGGGCATCAAATACACCACGTTCACCCCCAGCGCCTTGATGGAATCCAGCCGGGCCAGCACCGCCCTAAACGTACCCTCTTTGCTAAAGCCCCGCATATTGACCTGGTAGATGGTCGCGTTCTGGCTTTCCGGCACCCCCACGAAGGGCTTGCCGTACTGCGCCGGGTCGTTGCCAGTTCGTGAAGCAAGCGCCTGCCCGCCAGCCGGCCCGGCCCAGCCCAGCAACCCGATTGCGGCCGAAACAATAATTTTTTTCATGTTAAATAAGGATTCAAATGGGCCAAAAAAGAAGGCAGGCCACCGTTTCAGCGGCACCTGCCTTGCTTCTTTATCGAGCTTTAGGTCGGCAATAATCGGTGGTGCAGGGTGAGGGCCGCGCAGCAGCAGTCAATAATTGCAGGCATCCGGTTGGCCCTGGGCGCACAGACCCGCGCCAACGCAACCGACCGCACAGTGTCAATTATTTACTCCGTCACAACCAATTTGCTGGTAGCCGTTTTGTCGCCCACCCGCACCTGCACCAGGTAGGTGCCGGCAGCCAGCGTACCGGCCGGCACGGCCAGGTTGTGGGTACCGGCGTCCTGCGCCTGGTCGAGCAAGGTTTTTACCTGGCGGCCCAGCAGGTCCGTCACGCGCACCGCCACGGGCTGGGCGCGGTCAAGCACCCGGTACGAAACGACGGCCGCCTGGCCCTGGGACGGGTTTGGATACACACTCAGGCCCAACACGGCCGCGTCGGCGGTCCGGCTGCTCAGCACCCCGCTGAAGGCGGCCACCTGCGTACCGGCCAGGGCCGTAAAGTCGGGCTTGAAGCCCAGGTTATTGTTGCCGTTGCCGGTCACTTCCGGAATAATATCCGACGACCAGTAGGCGTCGCCGCTCACGTAGGCGGCCATCAGCCGCACCACGGCCGCCGGGTTCGTCATACCCAGCGAGGCACGGTTAAACTCGTATTCTACGGCGTATGAGCCGGCCCCGCCGCCGTTGCGGCTGCCGGGGTTGGCGTTGATGTCGGGGGTCGAAACCAGGTACGACACGCGGGTGCCGGCAAAGGGCGCGTACACGCCGGTAGCCCCGGACGTGGTGTTCGGCGTGCCGTCGTTGAGGATGGCCGCCCCGCCGCCGATGGATTTGGCCACGGCAGTAGTGGCCGAGCTGAAGACGGCCGTCTGCACGTCGCCGCCGCCGGTCAGGGCGATGGCGAGGTCCACGTCCATCTCCATCTTGGTGCCGCCGATGCTTTTGTTGGGGTCGGTGGGGTCGGTGGCGAACGCCGTGCCGTTGCCGGCAATGTTGGGCAGGAGCGTGCCGGCGGGCACGCCGGTGCGGCCGGGCACATCCAGGTACAGCTGAAAGTTGTTGCCGCCGGGCTCAATGGAGCCCGCCAGCGCTACGTACAGCTTGGTGCTCGACGTGGCAGCGTACATCCGCAGCAGCCCCTGGAAGCCGAAGCCGGCCGTGCCAACGTGCACCGGCGTAAACGCGCCCAACGACACGTACTTGGCCGTGCCGGTTCCGATTTCGTTGGCACTGACGATGCCGTCGAGGGTGATTTGGGCCTGGGCCTTGAGGCCACACAGGGCAAAGGCCGCAGCGGCCCAGGCAGTAAGATTTTTTTTCATGGTGCGGGGGTAAAAAACGGGTTGAGTGGGTTGAAGAAAAACGGCCCGGCATCAAAAGCCCTGGCCAAGGGGTCGGCGATGCTTATTCGATGATGACTTTGCCGGCGTAGGTCGCGTTGCCCGCCGTGGCTTGCAGCAGGTACAGGCCCGCCGGCAAATGGGCCACCGACAGGTCCGCCTCCCCATTACTAAAGGTCACCTCCTGGCTGACGACCACGCGGCCCGTCGCGTCGAGCAGCCGCAGCTGCGCCGCCGGGGCCGCCAGGGGCAGTCGCACGCGCAACTGCCCGCCGCTCACCGGATTGGGGTAAACTGTCAGCGGCCTGGAGGCGGCCTTCGGGGCCGTGGTGCCCAGGGCGTACACCGGCCGCAGCGTCCAGTGCCCGCTGAAAAAAGCCGGGTCCAGGACGGTGCATTGGGCGTAACCGGACTGGTCTTCCAGGTTCAAATAAGTGTTTCGCAGCACGTTGCGAACGCGGAAATAGCTACCCAGCGGCTCCAGCACCCACTGCCCGCTGGTGGCCACGCTGGGCAGGGAGGTGCATTCTACGTAGGGGCGCTGATTTTCAATGTTCAGGTACCGGCCACTACCCACGTTGCGGATGCGCTGGTTAGCTCCCGCCGCTTCGAGCGTCCAGTGGTACGTTGGGCCGCCGGGCGCGGCGGCGTAAGCCGCCTGCCGGGCATCGTCGGCGAGGTAAGTGCCGAGGCGCCGATTGACGAGGTAATAAACCGGAACCGCGCCGGGCGTTGTCAGCGTCACGCGCACTTGGGCGGCGGCGGTCAGGGCCCCGTCGTTCACCGCCACCTGAAAAACGCAGGTGCTGCCGTTGGCCAGCCCGCTCAGCGTGGGCGCGGCGGCCGTGGGGGTACTGAGGGTAGCGGCGGGTCCGCTCACCTGGGTCCAGCGGTAGGTCAAAGGGCTGCCTTCGGGGTCGGTCGAAGCGGCGGCGGTCAGGGTGGTGCTGGTGGTGCCGGCGGGCAGGTACTGGTCGGGGCCGGCGTTGGCAACCGGGGGCTGGTTGCCGCCGGCCGCCTGGCCGTAAGCCTGCACTTCGTAGATGCCGTAGCCATCTGGCTGCGAGTTGTGGTAGCAGTAAATGGCCAGGTAACGGCCCGTGAGGGCCACCGGCACGTCGTCGAGGCGTTCCTGATTGGGCTGATTGGCCACGTCCACCCGCGCCCAGGCTGGGTTGGCGGGGTCGGGGGCGGTGTTGCTGTTCGAGGCCATGACGTAGTAGCTGTCGGCGTTGGCGCTCGTCCACGACACCACCACGCGGCTCAGCACGTAGCTGGCCAGCAGGTCAATCTTCAGCCATTCGGCCTGGTTGGCATTGGCCGAAGCCACCGTGGCCCAGCGGTTGCGGGTGCCGTTGTCCACCCCGTCCACGGCTAGGTCAGCACCAAAAGGGGCCTCAAACGACGAAGCCACCGCCGGCTTGAACAGCGCCAGATTGGGCAGCGTCAGCGCCAGCGCACCCGTGAGGGCGGTGCTGCTGCCGTTGGGGCCAAAGGCTTCCACCCAGAAATTATACGTGGTTTGGACGCTCAGGCCGGTGGCCGGGTAGCTGCTGCGGTTGGCGGGCACGGTGGCGTTGGCCGTGGCGGGCCGGGTGCTGCCCACCGACCAGTAAATGCGGTAGCCGGTTTCGCGGCCCGAATTGTCGGCCCAGGTGAGGGCGACCGCCGTAGGGCTGGCCTGAGCCAGGCCGAGGTTGGTGGGGGCTTTGGGCAGGTCCGTCACCGTAGCGCCGAAGCTCACCGCCCGGCTGTTGGCGCCGCCGTTGGCCGTGCCGCCGTTGTCGGTCACGGTCACGGTCACGGTTGCTGTGCCAGCGGCCAGCGGCAGCAGGGTAAGGGTGGCGCTGGGGCTGCACGAAGTGTAGGCCACGCCCGAAGCCGTGAGCACGGCCGGGCTGGCACTGGCGGCGGCCACGCTCACGGCCTGGGTGCAGGAGTTGCCGTCCGAGATGCCGGTCAGGCGCAGGGGCCGCGGCCCATCCTCCAGGTTCAGCGTCTGGCCCGCCACGGCCGCTATGGTCGGGGCGTTATTGGGGGCGTTGGGGTCGCGCAGCTTTAGTATAAAAAAGCCGTTGGCCGGAATGGTGGCAAAAGGCACCCAGCCGGTAAAGCCGCCGCTCACCGTCAGCGGGCTGCCGGACTGGGTGGCGTTCAGCAGGTTGGCGGCGGTGTAAGTGCCGTTGGCGAGGGCGTTGCCACCGCCCGACAGCGCCACGTTATTCTGGGCGGTGGCGGCCATGTTCAGCACGACCACAACGATTTCGCTGCCGTAAGCGCGGGCAAAGGCGTACACGCCGGGCACGCTGCTGGTCAGGCTCTGGTAGCCGCCGCGCCGCAGCGCCACCTCGGCCGTTCGCACCGCTATTAGTTTCCTGTACAGGCTCAGAAAAGAGTCGGGGTCGCCCTGTTCACTTTGCACGTTGTAGGTGGCGTAGTCGGGGGCCACCGGTTCCCAGGGGGTGCCAGTCGTGAAGCCGCCGTTGGCCCCGTTGGTCCACTGCATGGGCTTGCGGGCGTAGCCGCCGCTGGCCCCCACCTCGTCGCCGTAGTACACGAAGGGCACGCCGGGGGCCGTCAGCACCCAGGCCGCCGCCACCTTGGCCTTGGGGTCGCGGTTGTTCGTCAGCCGGTCTTTGATGCGCAACGGCGTAGCGTTGGACGAGTTGAGGACCGTCAGGTCGTGGTTGGAGGCAAATACCCCGAACTGCAAAAAGGGATAGTAGGCTATCGATTGCTCGACCGGCGTTTGCAGCAGGGCCTTGTTTTCGGCGTTGAGGGCCAGTTGGATGCCGTAGGCAATGTCAAACTGAAAGCCGACATCGAAGCCCTGGTAAACGTATTTGGCCGCGTTCGGAATGTTGGCGTAGAGCCAGGTTTCGCCCACCGAAAAGGCGTTGGGATTGGCGGCCTTGACGTGGTTGCGCCAGCCGCGCCAGTACTCGTAGGTGGCGGGCAGGTTTTCCTGCTGCGCGGGGGCCGTGGCCGCCCCGGTTTCGTAGAGAAACATCGGCGCATCCAGCCGAAAGCCGTCCACGTTCCGGCCCAGCCAGTAGCTGCTCACGTCCTTCACCGCGTTGCGAACCGAGCGGCTGTAAAAATTCAGGTCGGGCGTTTTGGCTCCGAACTTGCCCCAGTAATTGTTGAACTGCGCGTTGCTGTGCCCAATGGCGTTCGTGCGCCAGGAAGCGCCGGGGTTAGTAGCCCGAAACACGTAGTAGTCATCATACTTCCCCCCCGCGCCGGTTGCGGCCGACTGAAACCACGGGTGTTCGTCGGAGGTATGGTTGAACACCATGTCCATAATCACCTTCAGGCCCCGCGCGTGGGCGGCGGCCACAAAGGCGTCAAAGTTGGCCTGCGTGCCGTACTCGGCAATGATGCTTTTGTAGTCCTTCACCTCGTAGCCGCCGAAAAACGGCTGCGAAGCCTCGTGTACGGGCATGATGTAGAGGGCCGTAACCCCCAGGTCGGTGGTGGTGGCCGGGTTGCCGTCGTTCAGGTAGTCGAGCTTGGCGGTCAGGCCCTGCAAGTCGCCTTTGCCGTCGGCGTTGGTGTCGAAAAAGCTGCGCGGGTAGAGCTGATAAAACACGGCATCGTTCCACCAGCCCAAGGCGTTGTCCACCGTCGTGACGGTGATGGTCAGGGTGCGGGCCGTGGTGTTGCCGCCGTTGTTGGTGGCCGTCAGCGTCACGGCGTAAGTGCCGGGGGCACTCCAGACGGCCGTCGGATTTTGGGCCGTGGACGTGGCCGGGTTGCCGCCGGCAAACGTCCAGCTCCAGCCAGTGGCCGCCCCACCCTCCGAGCTGTCGTTGAAGCGAACTACCTCGCCGGGAATGGTGGTGACGGCCGAGGCGAAAAACCGGGCGTAGGGGTAGGTCGGCACCTCGCCGTCGAACCAGTCCTGCAACCCGTTGGCCGCCGTGGTGGGCTGCACCACGTACTTGCGGGCGGCCACTGTTTCGTCCACCACCGCGCCGCCGTGCGTCAGCTGAAAATTGTAGGTCAGCTGGGTATCGGCCGTGAGGCCGGGCACTGTACCGGTGTATATTTTGTCGCCGTCGGGGTCCGTCAGAGGCACGCCCGTAGCCGAGAAGCTGCCCAGCACCACCACCTGGTCGGTGCCCACCGTAAATAAGCCCTGCTGAATTTGGAAGTGCATATTCACCCCGAAAGACACATCGGCCGCCACGGCCCGCCCCGCCCCGCTGCTCAGCAGCAAGGCCAGTAGCCAAAAGCAGAAAGTTGAATGCCGCATGGGTGGGTGGATAAGTAGGGTATTGAAAGGCGGCGAGCGGGCTTCGTTCGTCGGCCGCGCCAGCTCTCAACCGGGACTTGACAAATTGAAAAACAAGAGGCCAAGCGGGTACACGAATGCAAGAGCCACCCTAATAACCAGGGTTTTGCACCAGCGTGGTGTTGGTCAGCAGGTCGATGGTGGGCAGGGGATAAAGGTCGCGGGTGGGCGCAATGCTGCGCCCGTTGCGGACACCGCCCTTCCAGGGCCACAAGTAGGTGGTGGAGCCGCCAAACTTGCCGAAGCGGATGAGGTCGGTCCGGCGCGAACCTTCCCAGTACAGCTCCCGCGCCCGTTCGTCGAGGATGTAGTCCGTCGTCAGCTCGCCGGCGGTGATGTTGCCGTCGGTGGCACCGCCCACGTTGCCGAAGGCACGGTCGCGCAGGGCGTTCACGTAGAGCAGGGCCTGGGCCGGGCTGCCGCCCCGGCCGCCGCGCAGCACGGCTTCGGCGTACATCAGGTACACGTCGGCCAGCCGGAACACGGGGAAGTCGGTATCCACAAAAATATTCTTCGGGTCGTTGCCGCTAGCCCCGGTCGAGGTCTTGTTGGTCCACTTGGTCACGCCGTAGCCTTCGTTGAATTGGGTCAGGTCGTTGATTTCCAGGTTCTGGCCGCGCGTGAAGAACATGGCCCGGTTGTCCGTCAGGCCCGACGGGTCGGGCACGAACAGCTCGGGCAGGGTTTTGCGGGTGCGGTTGCCGGCCCAGCCAAAGTCGATGCCGAAGGCCGTGTTCAGCATCCGCCCGCCCACCGCTGCGTGTACGAGGTAGGTGGTGCCGCCGTAGGTCTGCGAAAAGTTGCCGTCGCTGGTGATGGGAAAGATGATTTCGGAAGCCGACGTCACGTTGTTGTCAGCCATGAACAGCTGCGCGTAATCCGGGGCCAGCGCGTAGTTGCTGTTGCTGGCCACCAGCTTGTTGCAGTAGGTCAGGCAACTGTCGTGGGGCGCGGTTTGGGCCGGGGCGTACACCGGGGCGTTGAGATAAAGCTTGGCGGCCAGCGCCCAGGCGGCGCCCCGGTCGGCGCGGCCGTAAGGGGCCTGGTGGGCGGCCAGCAGGCCGGGCTGCATCTCGCGCAGCTCCTTGGTCAAATAAGCAAACAGCGCCGGCCGCGTCGTTTGCCGGGGCAGGCCGCCCTGGCCAATGGCGTCGGCGTCGGTGGTGAAAGGCACGTTGCCGTACAGGTCGAGGGCGTGGGAGTAGGCCAGCGCCCGCAAAAACCGCGCTTCGGCCCGGTACGTGCGGATTTTGGCCGCGTCGGCCCCACCGATGCTGCGGCCGGCGAGCTTCTCGTCGCTGGTTTCCCGGATGAAGTCGTTGCACAGCGCCACGACGTAAAATATCCGGGTGTAACTATTATTAATCAAGTCGTTGCCGGACGTCCAGCTCGTCTTGTTCAACTCCTGCAGCGGGCCGCTGTTCCAGGCCACCACGGCCTCGTCGGTCACCAGCTCCTGCAAGTACCAGTAGGCCCGCAGGTACGAGGTTTCGCCCTCGTCCTTGCCCTGCCCGATGAACACGTCGGGGTTGCCGGTCGTGGTCTGGCCGCCCAGGTTGAAACTCGCGTAGCACTTGGCCAGCACCCGGATGTAGTTGGCGGGGTCCTGGTACAGCCGCTCGGTGTTGAGGTCGTAGAACGGCTCACGGTCCAGGTCTTTGGTGCAGGCCGAGAGGCCGACGGCGAGCAGCGAGGCCGCCAGGGTCAGGGACAGGCGGCGGCGCAGGAAAGCGTAGTTTTTCATAAAAAACAAGAATATCAACGATTAAAAGCCCAGGTTGAGGCCCAGCGTCAGGGTGCGGGGCAGCGGATAGAAGTTACTGTCGATGCCGTAGGCCCGCTCCGGGTCGAGGCCGGAATAGCCCGTGAGCAGCAGCAGGTTCTGGCCGGCCAGGGTGAGGCGCAGGGTGGTGCCGGCCTTCACGAGGCTGCCGAAATCGTAGCCCAGCGTCACGTTTTGCAAGCGCACAAACGAGGCATCTTCCAGGTTGAGGTCGGTGTAGGGCTGCCCGTTTTTGAAGCCAGCGGTGTAGATGGCGGGCACCACGTTGGCCGAGTACCCCAGGGTCGTGTTCAGCCCGTAGTAGTTGTTCTGGCCCGCCGCCACGCTGTTGTACACGTAGCCCCCGACGTTCGAGCGCAGCGTAAAGGCCAGGCTGGCTTTGCCGTAGCTCAGGTTTGAGCTGAATCCCAGGATGGCCTTCGGAGCCGGCGACTTGCCGTACACCCGGTCGTACTGGTCAATCACGCCGTCCTTGTTCTGGTCCACGTACTGCGCGGTGCTGGGGCTGGAGTCGGGGCCTTGCACCGGCTTGCCGTTGGCGTCGTAGCGCTGCTCGTAGATGAAGAAGGTGTTGGGCGCATGGCCCACCGCGTTCACCTGCACAAACTGAAAATTGCCGACGTTGCCCGTGAGCGTGCCCAGCGAGGCCGACTCGTCGGCCTTGGTAAGCTTGGTAATCTTGCCCCGGTTAAACGTCGCGTTGGCGTTCACCGACCAGTTAAACCGCTCGCTCTGGATAAGATTGTAATTCAACGTCAGCTCCACGCCCTTGTTTTCCATGTTGCCCACGTTGGTGAGCAGCGTGTTCGAGAAAGCCGTCAGGGCCCCTACCGGCGTCACGGCCAGCAGGTCGTTGGTTTTACGCAGATACACGTCCACCGAGCCAGTGAGGCGGTTGTTGAGGAAGCCGAAATCGAGCCCCGCGTTGTAGGTCGTCGTCGTCTCCCATTTCAGGTTCGGGTCGTACGCGGCGGGCCGGTAGGTGCGGATGGTGTCGGTGCCGAATATCTGGCTGACCCCCGAGGCCCCGAGGCCGT
Organism: Hymenobacter sp.; assembly: GCA_025356245.1. GTDB lineage: Bacteria > Bacteroidota > Bacteroidia > Cytophagales > Hymenobacteraceae > Hymenobacter. The sequence goes on along the minus strand of JANXUO010000551.1, from coordinate 17,058 downwards.
ACTTGGCCAAGTGGGGGTAGTCGCCGGCCACCCCGGTAATGTCCTGCTGCCCCGTAACGCCGTAGCCCAGGCGCACCTTCAGCTCCGTGACGGCCTTCGAGCCGGCCAGAAAGCTTTCCTGGTCGATGCGCCAGGCCACCGAGGCCGCCGGAAACCGGCCCCAACGGCTTTGGGGGCTGAAGTGCGACGAGGCATCGGCCCGCAGGGTGCCGGTGGCCAGAAACTTATCCTTGTAGTTGTAGTTCAGGCGGCCGTAAAACGAAAGCAGGGTGTACTGCGTCTTGTAGGGGTTCTGCTCCTTCTCGGTCGGGGCCACCCGCGAGCCGTCGGCCTTGTACCCGAACCGGAAGGGCGAGTAAGTGTAAAAATCCTGGTACGAATAACCGGCCAGCGCCTCCAGGCGGTGGTCGCCCAGCGTGATGTTGTACTTCAAGAAGGCTTCGAGCAGCTTGTTGTCCTTCTCCTGATGGTACGAATTGTTTACGCCCTGCGTGCTGAAAGCTATTGCCGAAGTGGCCGGAATATAGATGGTGCCGCTGCTGCGCGCAATGTCGTAGCCCAGGTTCAGGTTGGCGTGTAGGTCGGTCAAAAAGGGCAGCGCGTAGTCAAACTGCACGTTGCCGATGCCGCGCTGCACGGTGCTGCGGTCGCGCTTGTCGTTGAGCAGGGCCACGGGGTTGCGGTCGGTCAGGCCGTTGGGTACGTTGCTGTTGGTCCACTCAAAGTAGCCGTTGTACTTGTCGGTACCGCTGTACACGGGCTGGGTCGGGTTGAAACGCACCGCCCCCCCGATGGCCCCCTGGTCGGCGAAGCGGTAGTCGGCCCAGGTGCCTTTGGCGTTCACGTCAATCCGCAGGTGGTTGTCAAACAGCCGCGGCGACAGGCCCACCGAGAGCGAGTTGCGCTTCAGGTTGCCCGTCCGCAGGGTGCCGTCCTGGTCGAGGTAGCCCACCGACACGCGATAGGGCAGGTGCTTGACGCTGCCGGTCAGGCTCACGTTGTTGTCGGTGGTCCAGGCCGTTTTGTAAATCTCGTCCTGCCAGTCGGTGGTGGCCGCGCCCAGGTAAGTGGCGTTGCTGGCCGGCACAATGCGGTCGGCAATGGCCTGCGTCATCAGGGCGCGGTACTGGTCGCCGCTCAGCACGTCCACCTTGCCATAGTTCGTGGCCCGCGACACCTGCGAGCTGACGCTCACCCGCATGGGCTGGCCTTCCAGTCCTTTTTTGGTTGTGATGAGGATGACCCCGTTGGAAGCCCGCGAGCCGTAGATGGCCGTGGCCGAAGCGTCCTTGAGAATGGTAAAGCTCTCAATGTCCTGGGGGTTCACCAGCGCCAGCGGGTTGCCGGCCCCGTTAATGCCGGAGTTGTCCACCGGCACCCCGTCAATCACTATCAGCGGGTCGTTGCTGGCGTTGAGCGATGAGCCGCCCCGCACGCGGATGGTACTGACCTCGCCGGGGGCGCCGCCGCCGGTCGTTATCTGCACGCCGGCTACTTTGCCCTGCACCAACTGCTCCACGGCCGTCACCTGCCCTTGCACAAAGTCCTTGGAGGTTACGGTGGTTACGGCCCCGGTCACGTCCTGCCGCCGGGCCGTGCCGTAGCCCACCACCACAGCCTCGCTGAGCTGGGTTGCCGTTTCAAGCAGCGTCAGGCTGCCCACGGCGGCGGTTTGCCCGGCCACTACCGTCACCCGCTGCCGGGCGGCGCTGTAGCCCACAAACGAGACAACGAGCGTGTGTTCCCCTTCCGGCACGTTGGTCAGCACAAAGCCGCCATCGGCATTGGTGGCATTGCCAATGCCGGTACCTTCCACCAGCACCGTCACGCCGGGCAGGCCCGCGCCCTTGCCGTCCACTACCCGCCCGGTCACGGTACCGTCGGCCACGCGGGCGGCGGCGGGGTAGCCAACGGCTGGCCCCGGCGCGGCCGGGTGCCCGAAGGCCGTCCCGGCGGCCAGCAGGCCCAACAACGAAGCCATCGCGTATTTCTTTAGAAACGGCGGCGGGCAAACCAGCGGTAAAACGTCTTGCATCAGCGAGGATTTAAAGAGTTGTAATAATCAAGTTACCTGGGGCAACAGGGCACCCAGTCAGCACAAACGAGTACGCGCTTTGGTGGATGTATCCTTGAAGCCAAACAAAATTACCCGCTCTTTACCGCACTGTGAACTTATCAAACCCTGGTATGAAAAATATTAACCGCACCCACGTTTATTTTTCTGATTTCAAACCCTTTGAATCAGATAATTTAGACCAAAATATAAAGCTTGTATGGCTGATTGGCTCCCGTTACACCCCGTCAATACGCATTATTCACCCCACAAGAGCAGGCTGATTTGTTGGCTGCACCATCTGCTGAAAGCTCGGCCTCACACGGCCTGAATGGCCCGGATGCGGGCCTCAAATTCTTCGTTGGGTAGAAACGACCGGTTCTTAACCCGCGTTTTGTAGGTGTAAACCGTGTTTATCGAATACCCCAGCATCCGGCTGATTTGCTCGCTGTCGTCGATGCCGAGTCGGATGAGAGCAAAAATGCGCGTCTCCGTCGTTAGCAGTTGGTCGTCGGGTAGTTTGATGCGGTCTTCTTCCGGAAACAAGGCGTTGAACTGGGCAATGAAGTTGGGGAAAAGCCGCAGAAAAACCGTATCAAAGCCCTTCAGCAGCGCGTTGCGCTCGTCTTTGATGTTCACGCCGTCCACCATTTTCTGAACGGCCGTGTACTGCTTGGTACTCAGCAAGCTGTCGAGGCGCTTCTTCAGCGTTTCAATTTTGTCGATGTACTGCGAGTTGTTATGAAAGTAATACCCAATGTATTCCTCCTTTATTTTATCGGCTTCGTTCAGCCCAATGTTCAGCCGCCGCAGCTCCCCGTTGCGTTCGCGCAGCTCGCGGTTGGTGGCAAAAATCAGCCGGCCCGCCTTCCGCAATTTGCCAAGCTGCCGCACGCTGACCACGGCAAACCCGATGACCACCGCCGCCAGCAGCGTCATGATAATGGCGTAGGTTTTCAGCGACTTGCGCTGGCTTTCGATGATGTTTATCTTCTGCCCCTCGATGACGGAGGAAATGTGGCTGATTTCCAGCTGCCGCTGCCGGGCCTTGTAGAACGCCGCGCCTTCCCGTGCTTCGCGGATAAAGGTGTAGGCGTTTTGCAAGTCGCCCCGCCGGTAACAATAGTCCGAGAGTTTGAAGATGGCCACCGTTTCCTTGGTCGCCGTCCGCACGTCGGCAATCGCCGACACCAGCAGCAGCTCAAAAGCCGGGGCTGGCTGGCCCGCTCGCTCGTAAAGGTCGGCCAACGTACTGGCGCTCACCGCCAACTGGTGGGGCGTGAGGCGCGGCAGGCGGCGTATCTGGCGGTACACGGCCACGCCGGCGGCCAGGTCGCCGTTTTTCTGGGCCACGAACTCCTGCGTTGCCAGGCACTCATAAGAACCAGGCTGGCAAAAACGCAGGGCCGTGTCGGCGCAGGCCAGGGCCTGCCGGTAATACTGCGGGCGGTAGGTCTGGTCCTGGTTGAAGTCGCCCAAATCGCTGTAAGCGCGGGCCTTGAGAAAGTAAAACGTCCGCTTGTCCACGTCCGTAAGCAGGCGGGGGTTGATGCGGCCGAGGGTTTCAAAAGTCTCCTTAAACAACCCCGACGACAGCAGGACAAAGGTCAGCTTGAGCTTGGCCACTTCCACCTTTGCGGGCTGGTTCAACGCTTCGGCCAGCCGCGTAATCCGCTGGCAGTAAGCAAACGCCGAGTCATACTTAAAAGCCTTGTACTCGTCGTAAATCCGCAACGCCAGGCCAAACTTCCCCTCGTTGTCGGCTTCGGAAGCCGCAAAGTCCGCCGTGAGGGCGGCAATGCGCTCAAGCCGCTGGCCGTCGTACTTTTTTTTGTGGGCCAGCACTTGGTTCAGCTCCCGCAACAGGCTGTCGGCCACCGGCGAAGCGCCAGCCGCCGCACGAGCCGTTAAGCCGCTGGCCAGCAAGCAGCATAGGGTCAAAACGAGCTTCACGAAATAGGCGGGATGGGCGGTCAAAGGTAACGGACGGGGGCGAGGAGGCGAACCGGGGCAGCGGCCTTACCCCTCGCTGGCTGTTTCTACCTGCCAGTCGGTTGGCGACAACCCGGCCTGAGCCAGCATGAACAGGCAGTTGCGTTGATGTCCATTGGCGCTGTTGTGGCCTTCGTAGTACCAGCCGCTACCCAGGTTTAAGGGGCTGCGGAAGCCGTCGGGACGTTGGGCGTAATGGTGCGGGCGCTCGTTTCCCAACTGCTGCAAAAGCCCGCGCCCGACCACCGCCGCGCAAGCTTTTAAGGTTTCGGCCGCTGCCTCGCGCCACGTACCCACGGGCACCCGGTGAGCCTGCAAGCGCACGGCCAGTGGCTTTTTCGCGGTACGAGTTTCGACCACGGCACTGGCTCCCTCGGCGGCAAAAGAGGGCCAGCGGTCCAGTACGCGCTGGGCTAGGCGTTGTCCCCGCGCCAAGATGGCGGCCCGGTTCCAAGTTTCGGCCGTGACCAAGTCGGCGCTCAAGCTCACGGAGCTTGCCTGAAAGAAGCTTTTTTTGATGGCAAACGCAGAGTTGGACAGTTCGCTGTTCCAGCCCGTCAGCGTCAGGTTGCCCAGTGTGTGCAACAGTTGGGCGTGGTCGCCTTCGGCGTTGTGCCCCAGCTCCGCCCGCCAGGCATCGGTGAGGCTTTGGGGTAAAATGTGTTCAATGGTCAGCGTGTCGAACCCCACGACTTCGCGCAAGTTGAAACCCGCTTCGAGGGTGTGGAGCAGCAGTTTGGTCCGGGTCAGGCGTTCGCCTTTGTCGTGGTAGAGCGGCTTGTTGAGCAGCGCGTCGAACACCTGTTCGTCGGTTGGGTAGTTTTGCCCGGTCAGGTAGTCGGCCATTGCCGTCAGCAGCGCCGGTGCGTCGGTTTCGAGGCCCGCCGTGGCCTTGGTCAGCGTCTGGAAAGAACGGTTGGCCCCTTGTGTGCCCCGGCCGGTGATGAAGCGGCGCAGCACGTAGTTTTCAATCAGCCCCAGCACCTCCAGCAGCGTGGCCTCGGCCACGGCCCCGGCGGCCACGGCGCGGTAGAGTCGCAACACCAACGGGTAGGCCACCGTGAATCTGAGGCGTTCTAAACGAGCCAACGCAAGCCGCACGGCGGGCCGCGCTGTTTCAAGCTCTGGGTGCAACAGGCGAGCATAGAAGGGGGCGTACTCGCTCAGTTCGCGCAATACCTGCTCCACGGGCTGCCCGGCGGCCAGGCGCTTGAAGTCGAGGTACACCTCCGTCTGCCGTAGGTTGCCGCCCTGCCGCATGAGCAGGTGATGCCAGATGAAATCCGTCATCCGTTCGCCCAGCTGCTGCTGCATTGGCTCCCAGTAGTGCCGGTTGTGGCTTTCCTGCTCGGCCCCGCCCTGCGGCAGCTTCATGAACAAATAGTTGCGGATGAGGTCGGCGGCGGTAAGCTGCAAGCCCTTTGCGTTGAGGCTTTCAAACACCAGGTACGGGTCGTCCTTGTCGTCGAGGGTGATGCTGACGAGCGAAAACCGTTTGAGCAGCGCATCCAGCAACGGCTTGGCGTCGGGGGTATGGTCGCGCTTCCACTTCGTGATTTTGTTGCAGAAGAAGGCGTAAGCTTTGTGCAACGCGGGCGCACCGGGCGGCAGCGGCTGCGCGGCGCAGGCTTCGCAGAGCAACTGAAACGCCTCGCGGTCGGTGCGGGCGGGCAAAATTTTGTACCGCTCAATTTCTTCGGTGGCGAAGGTATTGGTCAGAAACTCCTGGTTCACCAGTTGCCGCAGGCGCGAAGGCGCATCGGCGGGGGCCGTGTCACGCAGGGCCAGCAGCAGCACGGCCAGCGTGGTGAGGCGTTGCTGCCCGTCGATGACGGCAAACTTGTTCACCCCCGCCGGGATGGTGTTGGTGGGCAGCATCACCAGCGAACCAATGAAATGCAGGCGTTCGGGGGCCGCTTCCAACAACGAAAGCAAGTCGTCCCACAGCGTGGCCCACTGCTTCTCGGTCCAACTGTAAGTGCGCTGAAACAAGGGCACGACGAATTGCTTGCTGCCCTCAAATAGTTGTTGGGGCGTGGTGTAGCGGGCTTCCATATTGAAGATGTTTTGAGGAGAAATTATTTCACCAACAAACCTACACTCAAACCGCCCGCCGCCCTGGCCCTTTGCCGCCCCAAAACCTTCTCCTTCCTCCTCCTTTGCTCCCCATTCCAAACGCCCCCTATCTTGCAGCCCCATCCTACTCGCCCACCTCCATGCAGCCCGCCGCCCACGCTCCCCACGCCCTGTTTCCCGATGCCCTGTTAGTAGAATCTGCCTGGGAGGTTTGCAATCAGGTGGGCGGCATCTACACCGTCATCCGCAGCAAGGTGCCCGCCACTATGCCCGCCTGGGGCAGCCGCTATTGCCTGCTGGGCCCCTACTTTCCGCAGCAGGCCCAGGGCGAGTTCGAGCCCTACGACGACTACCAGTTCGACACCGCCAACGATGCCTTCGCGCTGGCCGTGAAGGCCATGCGGGCCGACGGCCACGAAGTGCAAATTGGCACCTGGCTCGTCACGGGCCGCCCCCGCACGGTCCTCATCAACCCGTTTCAGGCCTACGACAAGCTGCCCCAGCTCAAGGCCGAGCTCTGGCAACACCACGGCATTCCGGCGCCCGACAACGACGATTTGCTGCACCAGGTCATCGCCTTCGGCCACCTGAGCACCGTGTTTTTGCAGCACCTGGCGGCCCAAATGCAGCCCCAACAGCGGCTGCTGGCCCACTTTCACGAGTGGATGACCGGCGTGGCCATCCCGCCCCTGCGCCGCCTGCGCGTGCCGGCCCACATCCTCTTCACCACCCACGCCACGCTGCTCGGCCGCTACCTGGCCATGAACGACCCCGAGTTCTACGACCACCTCATGCGGGTGGACTGGCAAACCGAGGCCCGTCACTTCAACATCGAACCCGCCGTGACCATGGAACGCGCCGCCGCCCACGGCGCCCACGTCTTCACCACCGTGAGCGAATTGACGGTGCGCGAATGCATCTATTTGCTCGACCGCATCCCCGACATCGTCCTCCCCAACGGCCTCAACATCGAGCGCTTCGTGGCCCTGCACGAGTTCCAGAACCTGCACCAGCAGTACAAAGCCAAAATCCACGAGTTCGTCATCTCGCACTTCTTCCAGTCGTATGCCTTCGACTTGGACAAGACGCTCTACCTCTTCACCTCCGGCCGCTACGAGTACCACAACAAGGGGTTCGATTTGACCCTTGAAGCCCTGGCCCGCCTCAACTACCGCATCCAGCAATCGGGCCTCGAAGGCCAGGTCGTGATGTTTTTCATCACCAAGCGCCCCTTCACCAGCATCAACCCCCAGGTCCTCGAACGCCGCGCCGTCCTCAACGAAGTGCGCGAAACCTGCCACGCCGTGGCCCGGCAAGTGGACGAGCGCCTGTTTGTGGCCGCCGCCGCCAGTCAGGACCACCGCCTGCCCGAGCTCAACGGCATGGTGGACGACTACTGGAAGCTGCGCTACCGCCGCACCCTGCAATCCTGGAAAACCTCGGCCCTGCCCGCCGTCATCACCCACAACCTCGTCAACGACCAGGACGACGATATCCTCAACTTCCTGCGCCGCGCCGAGCTGCTCAACCACCAGCACGACCGCGTCAAAATCGTCTATCACCCCGATTTCGTGTCGCCCTCCTCCCCGCTTCTGGGCATGGAGTACGGCCAGTTTGTGCGCGGCTGCCACCTCGGCGTCTTCCCCAGCTACTACGAACCCTGGGGCTACACGCCCCTCGAATGCGTGGCCCGCGGCGTGCCCGCCATCACCTCCGACCTCTCCGGCTTCGGCGATTACGTGCTCCAAACCATCCCCGACCCCGAGCAAAAAGGTATTTTCGTCGTCCACCGCCAGGAAAAAACCTTCGACGAGTCGGCCGAAGAATTAACCGAGATGATGTGGCAGTTCGTGCTTCTCAATCGCCGCGAGCGCATCATGCAACGCAACGCGGTGGAGAGCTCGGCCGAGCTGTTCGACTGGAAAAACCTGCGCGTGTACTACGACCGGGCCTATGCCTTGGCCTTGGAGCGGGAGTAATGTTTTGGGGTATTTCGCACGGAGTTGAATGGAGTAAAAAGGAGTTCTGAGGAGTTCTTTGCCCCCCAAACTCCTTCTAAACTTCTCTTTACTCCATTCAACTCCGTGCAAAAAATCTTCCTTCTCCTCCTCCTCGCCCCCGCTGCCCTGGCCCGCGAATTTTGGCTCGAAGCCCCCCGCCTGCGCCTTGCCCCCGGCGACACCCTCCCCCTGCTCCCCCAGGTTGGCGATAATTTCGCGGGCCACCCCTGGCCCGGTGGCCCGGCCCGCATCCAACGCCTCACCCGCTACGGCCCGGCGGCCGACAGCACCACCGTTTTTGCCAGCGACACGCTCCGCGTGACCTTTGCCCGCCCCGGCCTGCACCTGCTCGCCCTTCAAACCACCGAAACCTACACCGAGCTGCCCGGCCCGGCCTTCACCACTTACCTCCAAGCCCAGGGCCTGAGCCGCCCCCTGGCCCAGCGCGAGGCCGCCGGGCAGCAAGCCCTGCCCGGCCGCGAGGCCTACCACCGCTGCGCCAAAACCCTGCTGCAAGTGGGCAACCCCGCCACGCAGTCCCGCACCCTCGACACCACCGCCCTGCGCCCCCACCACCTGCCCTTGGAGCTGGTGCCCGAGCAAAACCCCTACCGCCTCGCCTCCGGCCGCAGCCTCACCGTGCGGCTGCTGCGGGCCGGCCTACCCGTGGCGGGCGGGCTGGTGCAGGTGTGGCAGCGGCAGCCGGCGGGCCTGGCCACCACCCATTTTGCTGCCCGCACCAACGCCGCCGGGCGCGTCATTATTAAACTGTTGGGGCCCGGCCCCTACTTATTGGCCACCGTGGCCATGCAGCCCGCCCCGCCCACCCTGCGCCCCCGCGCCGAGTGGCAGTCAGTGTGGGCCTCGCTCACTTTCGGCGGCCCCGCCGCCGCAAACCACTAGCCCGGTTTTCCGGTTCCGTGTTTGTTTGCTACCTTCGCCCTCACACTTAGCTTACCCGTGCCCTCCGCCATGAAGTACACCATCGATAAAAAGGACAGCTACACCACCATTACCATCGAGGAAAAAAAGCTCGACACCACGGTTGCGCCCGACCTCAAATCGGAGTTTGTAAAACTCAACGCTGAGGGCATCAACAACCTCATCCTCGACCTTTCGAACGTGAAGTACACCGATTCGTCGGGCCTGTCTTCCATCCTCATCGCCAACCGCCTCTGCAACTCCACCGGCGGCCTGCTCGTGCTCGTGGGCCTGCAAGACCATGTGATGAAGCTCATCACCATCTCCAAGCTCGAATCGGTGCTGCACATCCTGCCCACCGTCGAAGAGGGCATCGACCGCGTGTTTCTGCACACCATCGAGCGCGACCTGACCGATAAAGAATAGTTTTTTTTGATTTACGCAGCTAGCTTTTGGCTGCCAGTGTCGGCTTTTCCTTGGAAGGCCGGACACTGGCAGCCATTTTCGTTGGGACGGGGCGTGTAAAGACCCGCAAGCGTCCAATGCGCACCAGACCCGAGGCTACCGCTCCGGTAGCGGCGCGGTATCAGGCTGCCGCAGCAGGTGTGGCCGAAAAACGATGCCCACCCCGAAGAGCAAGGTTGAGGGCGCGAGGGCGTTGTTGGAAGCGCCGCTGCTGTTGCTGTTGCGCACGGCAGGCAGCGACACGCCCACCGTTGCGTAGCCTTGCAGCGGCCCTTGGCCGATGCGCCCAAACAAGTGTGGCTCCAAGTAGAAGTGGTTGGTGGCTTCAATGGGCACCCCGTCCTCCAAAAGCTGCCGGTAATCGACCCAGGTGCCCCGCACCGAAAGGCCGTAGCTGCCCATTGGCGCCAGCGTCGCCAAATATAGCTGCCCGTAGTAGCGCTGGTACTGCGCCTGGTAATGATGCGAAAAACTGAGCAAGCCGTAATCGTGAATGTCCACGTCGGCGTACCCAACACCCGCTACGGCCGCCAGATACACCGGGCTAGGTGCTTTGGTGACGGTGTACGCCCCCACGCCCAAACCCACTTGCTGGTGCGTGTCAATAGTTTCAGTGGTTACGCTATTCGACGTTTGCGTGCTTTTGACGCGCTGCAAGGCCGCTTCGCCACTAAAAAGAACGTGCGCTTTGGGCGAAAAAGATGCCCCGGCCTCCAACGTTGTCAGGCCGCGCAGGCCAGCGGTAACTTCCACCTGCCCCCGCTGCACCAACGGAGTGCTGGGCACCGTAGGCAGGTACACCGAACACCCTGCTACTGCTAGCAACGCGGCCCCGGCCCCGCACCGAAGCATCGTAATTGAGTAATGAAACAGCATGGCAGTTTGATTAAAAAAAATTGAATAGTAGAATATTAAAAATCGTTCGGACAACCAAGCACCCCATGCCACTGTTGCTACGCTAGCACGAAATACGCAAATAGCCGCTATTTTTACAAATCAATTTTTGGGCTTTACGAACTCAGCCAAGACCGCCCGTTACTGAACAGGTAGCTATTCAGCAATGCGTTACAACTTATCCAGCGGGCTTTACACCCCACTTACAGAAAGGGTTTTGTCAGGGCTTAAAGGCAAAAAAAGCCTCCGCAACCAAGGTCACGGAGGCTTTTTTGCTCAATATCCGACGGCCGCTACTTGGCAAACGAAACTGCCCGCATCTCCCGGATGACCGTGATTTTAATCTGGCCCGGATACTGCATTTCCTTCTCGATTTTTTGCGAAATCTCGAAGCTCAGCTCCGCTGCCCGTTCGTCGGTCACGTTTTCGGCATCCACCATCACGCGCAGCTCGCGGCCGGCCTGAATGGCGAAGCACTGGTTCACGCCTTTGAAGCCGTTGGCGGTTTCTTCAAGCTGCTTGAGGCGCTTGATGTAGCTCTCCATCATCTCGCGGCGGGCGCCGGGACGCGAGCCCGAAATGGCGTCGCAGGCTTGCACGAGCGGCGAAATCATGGCCGTCATCTCCATCTCGTCGTGGTGAGCGCCGATGGCGTTCACTACGTCGGGGTGCTCCTTGTACTTGCGGGCCATGTCGGCCCCCAGGATGGCGTGGGGCAGCTCGGGCTCCTCGGCGCTCACCTTGCCGATGTCGTGCAGCAGGCCGGCGCGTTTGGCTTTCTTCACGTCGAGGCCCATTTCGGCGGCCATCGTGGCGCAGAGGTTAGCTACTTCGCGGCTGTGTTGCAGCAGGTTCTGACCATACGACGAGCGAAAGCGCATCCGACCCACCATCTTAATCAGCTCGGGGTGCAGGCCGTGAATGTTGAGGTCGATGATGGTTTTTTCGCCAATCTCGATGATTTCCTCCTCGATTTTCTTGGTGGTTTTGGCTACAATTTCCTCCACGCGGGCGGGGTGAATGCGGCCGTCTTTCACCAGCAAGTGCAACGAGAGACGGGCAATTTCGCGTCGCACCGGGTCGAACCCCGAAATGATAATGGCCTCCGGCGTGTCGTCCACAATGATTTCGACGCCCGTCGCCGCTTCCAGAGCACGAATGTTGCGCCCCTCGCGGCCGATGATTTTGCCCTTAATGTCGTCGCTCTCAATGTTGAACACCGACACGCAGTTCTCCACGGCGTGCTCCGAAGCCGTGCGCTGAATGGTTTCGAGCACAATCTTCTTGGCATCCTTGGTAGCCGTAAGCCGGGCCTGGGCCACGGTGTCCTTGATATAGGAACTGGCCTGGATTTGGGCCTCGTTCTTGAGGCTTTCCACAAGCTGCTCGCGGGCCTCGGCGGCGGTCAGGTTCGCGATGGTTTCCAGCTGACGCTGCACGCCGTGCAACTCAGCTTCGGCCTCGGCCTGCTTGGCTTCGAGTTCAGCCAGAGCGGCTTCGTGGGCGGTGCGGTGCTTCTCGGTTTGGGCCTCCAGCTTGTCGCGCAGGGCCTGCACGTCGGCTTGGCTTTTTTCGCGGGCGGCTTCCAGGTCTTTTTCCTTGCGTTGCAGCTGCTCCAGCTGGCGCTGGGTGGTGTCGGTCAGCAGCTTAATGCTTTGCTCCTGCTCGGTCACGCCTTGGCGGCGCGAGACTAGCTCTTGTTCCAACGCTTGCTTCTGACGGCGGCTCTCCTTGTCGAATTCGTCGCGCAGGTTCTTGAACTTGTTTTTCGACTGTTCCAGCCGCTCGTCGGCCTGCCGAATTTTCTCGTCGCGCAGGCGGCTGCCTTCGGCTTCGGCTTCGCGGAGCATTTTTTGGGCTGCGGCTTGCGCTGCGCCTTCGTGGTCTTGCCGGGCTTTGCCGGCCAACAGCCGGCCCACTACCACGCCCGCCACAAGGGCAGCAACGGCAGTCAGCAGACAGTATAAAACAATGGTTGTCATAAAATTATGATTTTTGAGAAAGGTAAAAAATCATAACCAGACGAAACCCGTCCCCCGGTTGCAGCGGCAGCGGCCGATTGCCGCACCCGCTGCCGGGCCATTTAAACAGTTGCCTCTGACTTAGCGCATTGCTGTGGCCCCGGCCAGCAGGGTATCGAGGCGTTCGAGGCGTTCGGTGAGGGCGGCATCGGTGCCGTCTTTTTCCTGGCTAACCTTTTGTTGGTCAGCAAGAATAGACAGGGCTATCATGGCCAGCAAATCCTGCTTATCCTGAATGCCATAGTTCTCCCGAAACTCGCGGAGCTTGTCGGCCAGGGCCCGCCCGGCCAGCCGCAGCCGCTCTTCTTCGGCCACGCTTACCCGCATGGGGTACTCGCGGTCAGCGACGCGGATTTTTATGGATAACTCACTCATTCAGCTCAATTTAGGCTGGAATTTGGGGAAAAGAATTTACTCTTTCAGATAGGCAAGGCACTTGTCCAGTTCGCGGATGTATTCGTTGAGGCGCTGTTTTAATACGTGGGCGTGGGTGGGTTCTCCAGCTATGGTTTGCACAAGTTTAACGATATTTTCCTGGTTCTGCTTCTCCTTGAGCATTCGGTCGCGGTCGCGGACGTCGGCCCGCAGCTGCTGGTTCATGGTTAGGGTGTCGGCCAGCTCCTCGCGCACCTGCTGATAGGCAGCCACTAACGCCGTCACCTGCCGTTCGAGGCGGTCGAGCTGCGCGAGTTGTTGGGATGAAGCCAAGGGGCGGAAAATAAATTTTGGGTGAAGGTAAGGCAGCAACGGAATTGTATCCCGCCCCGCCCCTGCTGCCCAGGCGGGACGTTTTTTTGCTTAGCGCCTGATAAGCGCCCCAACTTGCTTCTCAAACTGCCCAATCAAGCGCTCCATCACTTGGTCAATAGCTTGCTCGCTCAGCGTTTGGGTGAAATCCTGCAACAAAAAGCTCACCGAGTACGACTTCTTGCCCGGTCCAAGGTTGGGGCCTTCGTACACGTCGAACACGCTCACCGTTTGCAGCAGCTTACGCTCGGTGCGCTGGGCAATTTGGCGCAATTGCTCAAAGGTAACGCCTTGGTCAACAACTAATGACAAATCGCGGCGCACCTCTGGGAACTTGGGCAACTCGCTGGCTTTCAGCGTAGCCTTGTGCTTTTTAGCGAGGTAATCCCAGTCCAGCTCGGCGTACCACACGGGCTGGCCCACATCGAGTTTTTTGAGCACGGGCACGGCCACGGCTCCCAGCTGCGCCACGGGCTGGTTGTTGAGCAACAGCGTGAGGCCGCCCGCTAAGTAAGGATGCTCGGTGGGCTGCGAGGCGAGGCTGCCGAAGCCTAGCGCGGCTAGCACTTGCTGCACGGCCCCGGCTAGGTCGTGAAAAGCCGTTTTCTGGCTCTTGTGCTGCCAGGTTTCGGCCGCCGTGTTGCCCGTGAGGTAAATCACGAGCTTGTTACGCTCCTGGTGCCGACCATCGGAGGCAAGGGTATACGCCTTGCCGAACTCGTACATCTTGAGGTCTTTTTGGCGGCGGTTGAGGTTGTGGCGGCATACTTCGAGGCCCGAGTGCAGCAGTGTGGGCCGTAAAATATTGAGGTCGATGCTGTTGAAATTCAGCACCCGCACCAGCGTTTCATCTACGCCGGCTTCCGCTTCAAAATAGGCCGAGTTGGTGAGCGAATTAGTCAGAATTTCAGAAAAGCCCTGGCCGCTAAGCAGCCCGGCAATTTTCTGGCGCAACACTTCGGGGTCGGGATTAGGAAAGCTGGCCAGGAACGAGGCCGAGTTATAGGGCTTAAGGGCTACGTGGTTGTAGCCGTAAATCCGCAGAATTTCTTCGATGATGTCGGCCTCGCGGGTTACGTCCACCTTATGCGGCGGCACGGCCAGCTGCCAAGTAGGCTCGTCCAACGCGTCGGTCGTTTCTTCCTGGATGACAATCTCCAAATCAGTTAAAATCTGCCGGATGCGGGCTGGCTCGATGAACTGACCCACCAGCTTTTCGACGCGCGGCAGGCGCAACAGCACCTGGGCGGGCGGCAGCGGCGCGGGGTAGTGGTCGAGGATGGGCGCGGCGACGGTGGCCCCGGCTACTTCGGCCAGCAGCAGGGCGGCGCGGCGCAGGGCCACGGGTACCATCTCCGGGTCGGTGCCGCGCTCGAAGCGGAAGGAGGCGTCGGTTTTGAGGCCGTGGGCCTGGCTGCTGCGCCGTACCACGGCGGGAGTGAAGTAGGCGCTTTCGAGCAGCACCTGCGTGGTGCCCTCGCTCACGCCGGAAGTTTTGCCGCCGAACACCCCAGCCAGCGCCAGCGCCTGCCCGGCGGCGTCGGCGATGATAAGGTCGGTGGCTGATAACGTGCGCTCTGCACCGTCGAGGGTGACAATTTTCTGGCCGGGTTCGGCCCGTTGCACCCGAATGTGGTGGCCGGGCAGCTGGTCGGCGTCGAAGGCATGCAGGGGTTGGCCCAGCTCGTGCAGCACGAAGTTAGTGACGTCCACCACGTTGTTTATCGGGGCCAAGCCAATGCTGCGGAGGCGGCGTTGCAGCCACGCGGGCGAGGCTTCTACCCGCACGTTGTCGAGCAGTAAGGCGGCGTAGCGGGGGCAGGCCATCTCGTCTTCGACGCTGACCGCCACCGGGGCCGGGGCCGCGCCACGCTCGGCCCGCAGTTGCCGGCCCACGCTTTCCAGGGCGCCAAAGCCGCTGGTATCGGGTAGGTGGCAAGGCACTTGCAGCAGCGCCCGCAGCTCGCGGGCCACGCCGTAGTGCGAGGCGGCATCGGCCCGGTTGGGCGTGAGGCCAATCTCAAACACGGTATCCGACGCCAGCCCAAAGTAGTCAGCGGCGGGGGTACCGTCGGGCAGGTCGGTGGCCAACACCATAATGCCAGCGTGCGAGGTGCCCAGGCCAATCTCGTCCTCGGCGCAAATCATGCCTTCGGAGGCCGCGCCGCGAATCTTGGATTTCTTGATTTTGAACGGCTCGCCCGCGCTGGGGTGCAGCGTGGCGCCGTCGAGGGCCACCACCACGCGCTGCCCGGCGGCCACGTTGGGAGCGCCGCACACAATTTGCCGGGGCACGCCGTCGCCCACGGCCACGGTGGTAAGGCTCAGCTTATCGGCATCGGGGTGGCGCTCGCAGGTGAGCACGGTGCCCAGCACCACGCCCCGTAGCCCGCCCGGAATGCTTTCGAGGGTGTCGCTGCTTTCCACTTCCAGGCCAGAGCCAGTGAGCAGGGCGGCGATGGCGGCGGCCGGTTGGTTGGTGGGAATAAGGGTTTTAAGCCAGTCGTAGGAGATGCGCATGCGGCGGAATTTCGGGAGCGGAAAAGCAGGTTAGCAGCGGCAAAGGTACGGGCCAGGGCCGGGGGCCGAAAAGCAGCGGGCCGGGCGTAACTTGCTGCTTCAAACCCTGCATTTCCTCAAAAACCATGCACCTCCTGCTCCCCGACCAGCTACTCAGGATTCGCACCGAGCCCCTCGACGGTTTTACGGACGATGAGTTTTTTGAATTTTGCCAATTGAATTCGGATATGCGAATTGAACGCAGTGCCGACAAAGAAATCACGGTTATGCCCCCAGTAGGTGGAGATTCTGGCGCAGCCAGCTTTGATGTACTTGTGCAGCTTGGTTCCTGGAACCGCGTCCACGCCGGCCGACCCTTTGAGTCGTCCATTGGCTTTGTGCTTCCCGACGGGGCCATGCTCTCACCCGATGCGTCGTGGGTGCGCCGCGAGGTGTGGGCCGCCATCCTCCCGGCCGACCGCAAGAAATTTCTCCGGGTGTGCCCCGACTTCATCATCGAAGTAAAATCGCCCTCCGACCGCCCCAACGTGCTGCAAGCCAAAATGGAACAGTGGCTCAGCAACGGCGTGCGCCTGGCCTTCATGATTGACCCCGAAACTGAAACAGCCCACATCTACCGCCCCGGCCAAGAGCCGGAAATCGTGCAGGGCTTCGACAACGAACTCAGCGGCGAACCGGTGCTGCCCGGCTTCCGGCTCGACTTACGCGAGCTGCGGGCTCAATCGTGAAACGACTTTTCGCCGGCTGAGATGACGATGGGCAGGCGGTTTTCGGCGGGTGGCACGGGGCAGCGGTAGTCGGGGTTATAGGCGCAAAACGGGTTGTAGGCGCGGTTGAAATCGAGGCTGAGTTGGTGGGCGTTAGGTGCGGGCAACGGCACATCGAGGTAGCGGCCGCCGCCGTAGGTGCCGCGCCCGTTGCTGCGGTCGGTGAAGGGCACGAAGAGAGTGGTATCAGTGGCGCGCACCCGGCGGAACAACGTGAGCTGCTGGGCCGTGGCTACCACACCAAGCGCAGCCGGGCACGTAAATGCCGCCCTCCCCCACCGAACATACGCCTCCGCTGGCCCTTGGCTGAGGGCGATTTTCACGGTATCAGCCCGCTCAAATCGTGTGATTTCGGCGAGTACGAAGGCGGCCGAATCGGGCGCAAAATATTTTAAGCCGCCGAATTGAGGACGCTCCGCCAGCGGCAACGGCGACCCGGCAGCCGAGCGAAACGCGGCATCTTTCTGGCTGCGCTCGCGGGCCAGCAACGCTAGGTTATAGGGTAGTTGGGGGCGGGTTTCGGGCCAGAGCGTGTAGGCGATGATGGCAAGGACAGCGGCGACAATAAGCCAGGTTTTCATGGGGTTGCAGTGTGCAGTGGT
>JANXUO010000546.1 GCA_025356245.1 Hymenobacter sp. | reverse complement strand
CCTTGGTTCGATTCCAAGTGGGCCCACCCAACTGGACTGCCGGTCAATTTTGACCGGCAGTCCTTTTTTATTGCTCTTGCCAGCGCTTGACAATCCGCCAATTAAGCTGAAAATAACATTGGGCCGGCCGGTTCGATGAAGGCCGTTTTGTTTGGTAAATCCGGCACCCTCGGGAAACACGAGATTTTGTAAGCGCCGCCGGTTACTCAGGGTTGCCTTCCCCCACAAACCCGACAGATTAACAGCCAATTGTAGCGCCCGTACGCCTTGCTCGGCCAGGTTCGATAATCCGTTGCCCAGCCGCTGGGCTTCGGCTTGTGCCGGAGCTAGTTGCTCAGCACGAATCCGGCCCCCGTACTTCTCAAATTGAGCGCCCGTAATCTCGCCTAGTACGAACCGTTCCTCTAACTTATCAAGCGTCTGCTCGACTTGCCGGAGCTGTTGCTGCACGGCAACCCGCTGCTGGGCCTGTCCGTGGTTGAGTTGGGTAAAAACGGCGGCTAACTGCGCCCCCAACGGGCCAACCAAGTGGTCGGGTAACGCATAGTCAGCTAACAAGCCTTCGTATTGCGTGTGCAACGCCTTGGCGCTCACGTTGACCTGGCAGCCTTTGGTGTTGCATTTGTAGTACCACAAGCGTTTTGCTTTTACCTGATAGCCCGTTAAGGGAGCCCCGCATTTGCCGCACCGCACGTGCTGTTTGAGGGGAACTTGGGGAACTTCGGCACTCACCTCGTAGCCAGGTTGCCTGCCGGGCTGGACTGCGTTGACGCGCAAAAAGATTTCCTGGCTGATGAGGGTGGGGTGGCGGCTGGGAATCAGCTCCCCCGGCAGCAGGCTGTGCGTTAGCAGGCCGCAATAGAATGGGTTGCGAAAGACGGTCGTCAGGTTGGAGAGCTGAATGGCCACGCCCTGCGCCCGCAGGCGACGCACAATCTCGGCATTGGGCACCTGCGCCGCTTTCCATTCAAAGGCCTGCCGCAACTTGCGGCCGGTCGGCGTGATGACCAACCGCTGGGTTTCGTCGTTGTGGTGGGCGGCGGCGTAGCCCAGCGGCGGGCGGCCCACCCAACAGCCCCGGCGCAGCTTTTCCCGCATCCCGGTCACGGCTTTGTCGCGGCGTTGCTGGTTGTCGTAATGGCTAAAGGAGAGGCCCATGTTTTGGAACAACTCCCCGGCCGAGGTACGTGCATCCGTCGGTTGGGTCACGGATTCGAGGGCAACGCCCACCTTGCGCAGTTCTGCGGCAATGCCGATGGCATTGGCCCCGGAGCGGGAAAAGCGGTCGAGGCTGTACACAATGATGCAGCCCACCCGCTGCTTGTGGACGTAGGTCAGCAGTTGCTTGAACTCGCGGCGTTCGTCCCCTTTGGCGCTTTCGTAGGTGCCCCCAAACTCGGCAACCACGGTGTATCCCTTGCGGGCGGCGTACTCGCGGCAGTACCGTTGCTGCGTGTCCAAGCTGTGGTTTTTGTCGGCCTGCTCTTTAGTGGAGACGCGGGTGTAGATAACGGCGCTGGTCAACTCGACGGGCGGCGCGGTGCCCTGCTTGGCGAAGGATTGGAAGTTGGCGGTCAGGTTAGCCATCGAAAATGTGGGTGGGGCCGGGTTGGCAGCCGTGGTCGTGTACCAAGTGCGCCAGGGCCGTGAGTTGGGCAAGGATTTCGACTGCTTCCGCGTCCGAGTAAGTGGCACAGTTAGGAAACTGGCGGAACTCGGCGACGGTGAGCGGCTGGGCGGTCGGGGTAAAAAGTGCAGAAAGGGAAGAAAGGGTAGGATTGGGGGAGGTGACCACAGCGCTACGGGCTGATGCTGTCGGGGGAGGCCTTCCTACCGGCAGTGGGTCATGAAATCAGGTCCGGTGGGTCCGGTACCGAAAAGATAAATGGGTTAAAAGCGAAAAAATCGGTGCGGGCGGTGACTCCTTATTCCAATTGCTGGCGGGTTTGCTGTTCCACGTAAAGGTTTCCGTCCGGCCGCCGCCGCACGGTCAGTTGGCCGTGGAGCGGCACCCGCAAGTCACCCGCAGTGGGCGGCTCGTCGTGGCGCCATTCGCGGTGCGTGGTCACGAGCATGTCCAAGTGGGTGCGCTGCTTGCTTTGACGCGGTTGCAAGACGAGTTGCTTGAACGCGCCTTCGCGCACGGTGCGGAGCAGCGTTTGCTCGCCCGGACTCAGCGTTTCGGCCCGCACACCGAAACTGGGCCACTGGTCCGCGTCCACCATCTCCAGCAGAAACAAGGTCAACGGCAGGTAGAGGTGCGGGGCAACGGTTTCCCCTACCCGCGTGGGGGCACCTTCGATGCTGACCACCGCAAGTTGGGAAGCATAGTAGCGGACCCCGGCCCAGGTGCGATTGAGCAGGCTCAAACTCAATAGGTGTTCCAATTCCGTCATCGGCACTTCTTGGGCGACCTCCTCCCGGTAGGCGGGGTCGGCGAATGTCGCTTGCGTGAGTTGGCATTCTTCGGGGGAGAACCCCGCCCGCTGTTGCCATTGCAAGGCGGCGGCCACCTGCTGGGGCGAAGCCAACGCCTCCTGCACCGGACAAGGGGCAAACAGCACCGCTTGCAGGCGGGCGATAACGGCAGGGGCCGTTTCCAGTGCTTCCAGGTATTGCAGGGCCCGCAGCCAAACATAGGACAAGGGCGTGGGCTGTTCGTAGCGGCTGAGCACGCCGGGCAACCAACCCGCGACGTGCCAGCGCTTGCACTCGTCAAAGCAAACGTTCGTCGCGGCCAGATTCATTTTGGCGCTGGTAAGCGGGGCCAGCACCTGCGCGAGGGTCGCCAGCGAGTAGGTGGCGGGCAGGTGCCAGCCATTGCTGGAAAAAATGGGTGGGGAAGTCGCCATGAAGCGGAAAGGCCGGTGAGTGGAACAAATGTACGGCACATTTCTTATTTGTAAGAAAAAGTAAAAGACGTACCTTTGCCCCATGCTAACTCTCCACCAACGGTTGCGGGCCTTGCGCCAAGAGCGCGGCCTAACCCAGACGCAAGTAGGACAAGCCCTGGGCGTGGGCAAAATGACGGTTTCTCAATTAGAGCAAGGACAGGTAGCTCTTACCCCGACCAAACTGGCCAAACTCGCACATCTTTATGGATTAAGCGTGGCCGCCCTTAGCGCATTCCAACCGGCTCCCGTCGCCTCCTTGCAAACGCAGGTCGTTGAGCACCTGCTGGCCCGACTGGCTGCCGTTGAGCGCGAATTGGAACAGAAAGACCAGACGCTGGCCGAAATGAGAAGCTTTTTTACCGAAGTCAACGACTTGTTGCGTCACGTTTCGCCCAGCGCAGTTGTCGATGAACGACTGAATGTGCTGACGAATTTAGTGCGTAAATTCGGACAGCCGGACGAACCTGTGCAGGGCCGCCCGGTGCGGGGCCAACGTTCGGCATCTTCTTCCAGCAAAAGTCCCAAAGACCTGGGAGAACAGTTGCTGCGAATTATCCTAAGCGGTATTGGGATGAGCTTTCTTGCGCATCTCCAGCAAGAAGTTAAGCATCTTCCCCAACCACTAACTCAGCGCCCGGTAAAACCTGCGCCGAACAAGCCTAAATCTTCGCCCGGTACTGCTTAGCCAAGGAACCGACGTGAATTTAAATAATTTTTGCCCCTGCGTTTAATTCCTTCCCAAGCAAAAGCAGCGCAAATTCCTTAAGAAGCTGTTTGAGTCAGCAAAATTTGAGAATGCGTCGAATATTTACCAGCGTAATTCAGGCGTATTCTGGAGTAGTCTAGGGCGAGTTCTCAATCAGCAGTAGTTTTGCGCATGAATGCAGACCGCACTTTATTAACCGATGCGCAGTGGGCGCGCTTATCCCCCTTGCTGCCGGGCCAGGCGCACAGCCCCGGCGTGACGGCCAAGGACACGCGC
>JANXUO010000543.1 GCA_025356245.1 Hymenobacter sp. | reverse complement strand
ACCACTGCACGGAGGCTGCCATGAAACCGCTCCGTTATAATCCGGACGCGAGTCGTTTAACGACCAATGCGTCCCGACGCGAGATATTCAACGAGCAGTGGTCGGACGAAGCCCTTCGGGCGATTCGTCCGACCACTGTTGTTTGCTCCGATAAGAATTCCTGACGAACCTTTGCGGCCCGCGAGAACGTTTGCTGGCCTCTGCATTCCTTAACCAAACTGGTTTTATGCTCAACCTACCCACGACCGAAGAACGACTCGGCAAATCGCCGCGGCGGCTGGTGCGTTTTTTTGTGTTGTTTATGGCCCTGGTTTATCTGGGATTGGGGGTATGGCTGTGGCTCACCGCTGACCGGTCAACCACTGGGCCACTACTCCAAATTAGCCCCACAGTACGGCGTGTGCTGGGCACGGTGTTCGTGCTGTACGGCCTGCTACGGGCGTACCGGGGCTACAATTCTCACTTTTTTAAGAAGCAGGATGCCGAAAATGAATAAGCCAACGCAATTAATACTGCTGGGCCTCGGCAGCACTTTGGTGGCCGCTGCAACGCTGGTAGCGTGCAACAACGGCCCTGGCTCGCCGGGGGCGCAGGACACGCCCACCAGCGGCCACGTAGCGGTGAGTGCCGACGAAACATTTGCGCCCATCATGCAGGCGCAACTCGACACCTTTGGCAAGCTCTACCCGAACGCGCACGTCACGATGACGTTTCAGCCGGAAGAAAAGGTAATGCTCGATTTGATGAACGACGCCATTAAGGTGGCCGTAGTGCCCCGCGAGTTGACCAGCGCCGAGGTGGCCGAGTTCAAGAAGCAAACCATCGTGCCGCAAACCATCAAGGTAGGCATCGACGGCTTAGCTATTGTACTGAACCGCGCCAACCCGGACTCGCTGCTGACAGTGAGCCAACTCCGCGACATCTACACCGGCAAAACCAACCAGTGGAGCCAGGTTTCGGGCAAAAAAACCCTGGGTGGCATCAATGTAGTGTTCGACAACAACCGCAGCAGCACCTCGCGCTTTGTGCGCGACTCGGTGACGCGCGGGGCGGCGCTCACGCCCAAAGCCTACGCAGCGGCCTCCAACCCCGGCCTGCTCGACTACGTGGCCACCCATCCCAACGCTGTTGGCATTGTGGGCGTGAGTTGGATTTCGGACCAGGACGACCCGAAGTCGATGAGCTTTATGCGCAAAGTGCGGGTAGCCAGCATCACGGCCCGCCCCAATCCTACGGCCAACGACTTTATTCAGCCTTACCAAGTGTATTTGGCCGAGAAGACCCCGGCGCAACTAGCCAATGACCACGATTTGCAAAATTACCCGCTGCGCCGCAATTTATACCTCATCCGGCGCGAAGCGCGGGCAGGGTTGGGCACGGGCTTTTCATCCTTCGTGGCGCAGAAGAATGGGCAGCTTATTTTTCAGAAATCGGGCTTACTGCCAGCCCAAATGCAGGCCCGCATCGTAACCACACCTAAACTGTAAGCTGGCCGTCCGCGTAACACTACGTAGCAATTCTGGCACCTACTTGCTTGCCCTGGCCCTTCAAGGGACTACTTTTGTACTAAAATCTGTTTTTTCATTTTCCCCAACCCAATGAATTTCAAGCCCTGGAAAACACCACTGTTAGCTGGCCTCGTTGTGGCCGCTGGCACCTCGGTAGCCACTGCCCAGAACATTCAAAGCGCCCAGCGCGCCATCGAAATCGGCCGTTACTCGGAAGCCCGCGCGGCTTTACGCTCCAACTCTTCGCCCGAAGCTTTTTACGAATTGGGCCGCTTGTACCAAAAACGCGATTTGCTGGATTCTGCCGCCTTTTACTTCAGTAAAGTTGAGGGTACGACCCCGATGGGCATGGTAGCCCAGGGCCGTGCACTGCTGGTCAAAGGCCAAACGGCCCAGGCCGATGCGCAGTTTGACGCCGCTGCTAAGGCTACAAAGAACAAGGACGGCCAGATTTTGACTCTCATTGCGCAAGCTTACGCCGAGTCGGATGTTAAGGACATCAACAAGGCCAAGGCCTTTGTAACGGCTGCTGAGCTGGCCAACAAGTCGAACAAAAAAATCGACGAGCCTACCCTAATGGTGGCCCGTGGCGACATCTTTCTGCACAGCGACCAGGGCGGCGGCGAGGCCATGAATAGCTTTGACCGGGCCATTGCGGCCAACCCCAGCTATGCGCTGGCTTACTACCGCAAGGGCCAGTTGAGCGTGCGCTCGCGCAACTTCAACGTGGCTCAGGAGAGCCTGAAGAAAGCCATCGACCTTGACCCGAGCTATGCCCCGGCCTACCGCGAGCTGGCCGATATGTATTACTATGCCAACCAATACGAGCTGGCACTGAGCACGTTTCAGAAATTCGTGGGTCTGGCAGAAAAAACCCCGGCTACCGATGCGCAATACGCTTCGTTTCTGTACCTGACCAAGAAGTACCCCGACGCACTGACGGAGGTGAACAAAGTGCTGGTGACCGACCCCACCAACCTGACGATGAACCGTCTGAAGCCGTACTTGCTGTACGAAACGGGTGACTACGCCGGGGCTGATGCCGCTATGGAACAGTACATGAAGGTTGTCCCAGCCGAAAAGGTGATTACGGAAGACCTTATCTACAAGACCAAAATTATGAGCAAGCTGGGCCGCGGCCCCGAGGCGCTGGCGCTCATCAACAAAATCATTGCTAAAGACCCCAGCAAGGAATGCGAATTCCAGAACGACTTGGCAGCCATTTACTCCAACCAGAAGGACTATGCCGGGGCGGTTAAAGTCTTTACCAAAAAGCTGAAGGACTGCAAGGGCGACCTGACCGACCAATTCCGCTTGGCCACGGCACTTACCGGCAACAAACAATACATGCGGGCCGACAGTGTGTACAACATCATCCTCACCGCCAAGCCCGCTTACGCCCCCGGCTACCTGGCCCGTGCCAAGGTAAACTTCTACCAGGACCAGGACTCGAAAAGCGGCTTGGCTAAGCCATATTACGAGAAGTACATTGAGCTGTCGAAGGTTGAGGGTGCTGACCCCGCCAAGTTCCGCGACGGGCTGATTGAGGCCAACAACTACCTCGGCTATTACAACCTGCAAAAGGGCGACAAAACCGTAGCTCAGCCCTACTACGACCAAGTGCTGGCCCTCGACCCCGGTAACAAGGACGCTACGACTGCTCTCGAAATCATCAAAGGGAGGCCCAAAGCGGCGGTCAAAACTGGCGGCGTAAAAGCCCCGGTCAAGGCTCCGGTTAAAAAGAAAAAGTAAGCGCGCTCACTCCGCTCAACAAAAATCCCCATTGCTGATAGCGACGGGGATTTTTTTGTTGAGCGAAGCAGTGGTCGGGCAAATTCACGAAGGGTTCGTCCGGCCACTGCCCTCCTGACAAATGCTTACCCGTGGGTGAGGGCGTAGCCCTCCCACTTAGCCAGCGCGGCGGCGAAGTCGGCGGGTAACTCCACTTCGCGAAAAACACGCTCGCCCGTGCTGGGATGGATGAAGCCCAGCGAGCGGGCGTGCAGTGCCTGCCGGGGCAGGAGCTGAAAAGCATTCTCGACGAATGTGCGGTAGGCAGCCGTGTTTTGACCCACCCGAATGCGGTCGCCACCGTAGGTTGCGTCGGAAAACAGCGGGTGGCCAATGTGCTGAAAATGCACCCGAATTTGGTGGGTACGGCCCGTTTCGAGCACGCAGCGCACCAGCGTGACGGGGCCATAGGTTTGCAGCACCTCGTAGTGCGTGACGGCCAGTTTGCCCCGCTCGCCGCCTTCGGGAAACACGGCGCGCACCTTGCGGTCGCGGTCGCTGCGGTCGAGGTTGCCGCGAATGGTGCCGGTGGGGCCGGGCGGGTTGCCCCACACCAGCGCCAGGTAACTGCGCTCGATGGTGTGATGGAAAAACTGCAACGACAGGTGCGTCATCGCAAACTCAGTTTTGCCAATCACCAGCAGGCCCGACGTGTCTTTGTCGATGCGGTGTACGAGGCCAGGCCGAATGGGGCCGTTGCGCCCCGTGGGCAGGTTCCGAAAGTGGTACGCGAGGCCGTTGACCAGCGTTCCTTGCCAGTGGCCAAAAGCCGGATGCACCACCATGCCAGCGGGCTTGTTCACGAGCAACAAGTCGTCATCCTCGTAGCGAATGTCCAAATCCATTGCTTCGGGCAGGATGTTGGTTTCGCGGGGTGGTTCGGGCAGCGTCACCGTTATCACATCGAATGGCTTGACGCGGTAGTTGGGCTTCACTACGGCTCCGTTTACCTGCACCGCTTCGGCTCGAATGGCCTCCTGCACCTTATTGCGCGAAGTGTGCGCAATGCGGTTGTGCAGAAACTTATCGAGCCGTATCATTTCCTGGCCGTGGGTAGCCACAATGCGGTGGTGCTCATACAACTCGTCGGAAGAGTCTTCGGTCAGGTCGTCGTCGGGGTCGGTTTGCATGGGATGGGTAGAAGGGGAGGGAATGGCCGAACGATTTTTTTAAAAGAGTTTGTCTGACCACATCGCCGTTTATAAAAAAAGCCGGGGCTTGCGCCCCGGCTCTTCCAGCTGGCAAGTCCTGGCCGCAGCCAGAGGCACCTGCCTACTTAGTTTTGGTTTTAACTTTTCCGGCGGGCATGGCCGCTGGCATAGTAGCAGGCGCAGCCTTGGGGGACGCTACCGGCACCGTGCGCGAACCAGCGGGCTGCGGCGTAATGCCCATCTTCTTCAAAATCAAGTCCGACACATCGCCGTCCTTCGGGCCGTGCAGCAGCACCGGGCTGTCGCCGTCTGAGTTGAGGATGTAGGTGTAGCCGCTCTCTTCGGCCACGGCATCGATGTTTTTTTGCAGCTTGTCGAGGGCAGGCTTCAGCAAGGCTTGCTGCTTTTGCTGGAGGCTTTGCTCAGCCGAGCGCTGAAATTCCTGAATGCTCTGCTGGAGGCCTTGTAGCTCTTTTTGTTTGTCGGCCTTCACGAGCTCGGTCATCGTGGCTTCACCCTTCTGGTAAGCCTCGCCCTTGGCTTGGTACTCGGCGTACTTGCTTTTGAGCTGAGCTTCGAGCTGGCCGTTGTATGTCTTCAGGTCCGACTCAATTTGCTTGCTTTCGGGCATTTGGCTCAGTACGTACTGAACGCTGGTATAGCCAATTTTGAGGTTGGCCTGGGCCTGGGCAGCGGGAGCGGCAAAGGCACCGGCGGTAACAACAGCAGCGGCCAAGGCCAAACGGAGGTTTTTCAAAGGGTTCATCAAAAAAGGAAAAACAAAAATCAACAATGAAGGTACAAAGGTAACTACTTCGGCCTTTTGCCGGTAGGGCGGGCGGGCTTGACCGCCGGTTTTGTGCCCGAGGCCGGCTCCGGCGTCCCCGAGTCGGACTCAAAATTAGGGTCGGCCGAGGCGTTGGGCGTCTTGGGTGGGGTTACGGTGGTGACGGGTCCTTTTTTGCCGGGCGCGTTGCGGGTTTCGGCCCCCAGGCCCATCTCTTCAAGCACAAACTCGGTATAATCGTGCGCCGGGTTGGTATAGAGCATGGTCAGGTCACCCGATTTGTCGAAGATGCACGCGAGCTGCTTCTTCTTGGCGACTTTTTCGGTGGCCTCAAACAGCTTGTCCTGAACGGGCTTGGTGAGCTCCTGGCGTTTTTTGAACAACTGGCCCTCGTAGCCGAACTGCCGGTTCTGGTAGGCTTTGATGTCCTGCTCCTTTTTCAGAATTTCGTCCTGCCGCTTCTTTTTCATCTCCTCGGTCAGCACTACTTCCTCGGCCTGGTAGTTGTGGTAGAGCTTGTCGAGGTCTTTTTTCTGGGCCTCAATCTCCTTCTGCCAGATGTCCGAAAGCTTGTTCAGCTCAGTTTGAGCCAAGGCGTATTCGGGCATCTTGGTCATGATGAACTCCGACTCAATCCAGCCAAATTTCTGGGCCTGCGCGGCCGGAGCCGCCAGCAGCGCCAACGTGAGGGAAAGCAGGCCACTGGCCAGGGTGAGGGCTCGCGTCATAATAGTGAGTTGTGCGTGAGGCTGCGAAACGACGACTGACTCGTTTTCGTGCGCGGGCAACCGCCCGTCCGCTAGCGGATTTGCTGGCCGATGATGAAGTGAAAGTGGTTGGGGTCGCGGGTAGAGCTGGTACCTGGCAGCGGCACTACCGCATCGAAGCCGTGACCGTAGTCGAAACCCAGCAAGCCAAAGGCCGACATGAAAATACGCGCGCCCACGCCCGCCGAGCGGTAGAGCTTGTAGGGGTTATAATCGTTGTACGAGCCGAAGGCATTGCCAGCCTCGGCAAAGGCCAGCACGTAGATGGTCGCGGCCGGGTTGAGGCTTACCGGGTAGCGCATCTCCATCACGTACTTGTTGAAGGCCACGCCTCCGCTTTGGTTCTGCTGCGCCGTGGGGATGGCGAAGGGTTGGTTCGGGTCGTCGTAGCCGCGCAGGCCAATGTAGTCGGTGCCCACCAAAAAGTTGCCGCCGCCATTAGAGCCCAGGCCCGCGCCGCCCATCTTGAAGCGCTCGAACGGCCCAATGTCGCGCCGGTTGGTGTAGGTGCCCAGGTAGCCGAAGTGGGCGCGAGTGTTTAGCACAAGTTTGCCCGCAATGGGCGTAAACCACGAAGCATCGAACATCCATTTGTGAAATTCAATCCACTGATTATCCGAAGGATGTGAGCCGTTGAAGGCCGAATACGGCGGGGTCAGGTTCACACTCAGCGTCAGGGCCGACCCGCGCCGGGTGTAAGTCGGGTTGTCGATGCTGTTGCGCGAGAGCGTGGTGTTGAAGGTGATGTTGTTGGCGTAGCCATTGGTGAAGCCCGCCAGCAGCGGATAATTCTGCGTTTGGTACTGACTGTAGGCGATGGAGTTGCTGAGCGTAAAGTAGTCGTCGGGCACCCGCAGTTGCCGACCCAGGCCCACGCTGGCACTGTTCACCTTAATAAAACTGCCGGTAGCCGCATCGAAGTTGGTTCCCACACGCTGCACGCTGTGGTTCAGGCTGACCGAGAAAGAGTTGGGACGCCGGCCGCCCAGCCACGGCTCGGTAAACGAGAGCGAATACGCCTGGTACTGCAAGCCGTTGGCCTGCAAGTTCAGGCCCAGGCGTTGGCCGTCGCCGGAGGGCACGGGCGTCCAATTGCGCAACGAACCTGCTTTTCGAATAGAGAAATTATTGAATACCAGGCCCACCGTGCCAATGAAGCCCGCGTAGCCACCCCAACCACCCGACAGCGTAATCTGGTCGGACGGCTTTTCCACCACCGTATAGTTGATGTCCACAGTGCCATCGACGGGGTTAGGCACGGGGTTGATGCCGATTTTTTCGGGGTCGAAGTACCCCAGCGTGGCCAGCTCGCGGTTGGAGCGGATGAGCAGTTCGCGGTTAAACTTATCACCGGGCAGGGTGCGGATGGAGCGCCGCACCACGTGGTCGGAGGTTTTGGTATTGCCCGCGATGTTGATTTCCTTGATGTGAGCCTGCACGCCCTCGTTGAGACGCATCTCGATATCGATGGAGTCGCCCTCCACCTTGGTTTCTACGGGGTCGATGCTGAAAAACAGGTAACCGTCGTTCATGTACAGCGACTCCACATCCTGGCCCGTGGGGTTGTAGTGCAGGCGCTTATCGAGCGTTTCCTTGCTGTAGGGAGCACCCCGCTTCACCCCCAAAATACTGGCCAGCACCTTATCCGAGTACAGGTAATTACCGTTCCAAGTGATGTTGCGGAAGTAGTAGCGGCGGCCTTCGTCCAGCTTCACGCGCAGGGTCAGGCCCTTGGCGTCGCGCTCCACGGTGTCGCTTACAATGATGGCGTCGCGGTAGCCCTGGCTGTTGTAAAACTCCAGCAGCTTCTTCTTATCATCTTCGTATTCTGACTTTTGAAACTTAGCGGCCGTCAAGATTTTCCAGGGCTTGCGCTCTTTGGTTTTTTTGAACTTGCCTTTCAGCTTACGGTCCGAAAATGCCTCGTTGCCGTCGAACACAATGTCGTGGATGCGAATTTTCTGGCCGCGCTCCACGGCAATGCGCAAGGCCACACTGTTTGACAAAGATGAGTCGGGCACCTGAGTTATCAGCACCTTGGTGTCCAGAAAACCCTTGTTCACGTAATACTTACGCACCTGGGCGCGGGTATTGTTCAGCAACGCATCGGTTACTACCTTGCCCCGGATAAGGGTAATTTTCTTGGTCAGTTCTTCCGTTTGCCCCTTGCGGATACCGGTGAACGTGAATTTTGACAGCCGGGGCCGCTCCTTGAGGTTGAAATCTAGAAATATCTTGTTGCCCTCGATGCGCGAGGTACTGACGCTCACATCCCCCAGGATGCCCTGCCCCCACAGCTTGCGCACCGCCTTGCCAATTTCCTCGCCGGGTACGTTAATGGGGTCGCCCACGCGCAGGCCCGTCAGGCCGATAAGGGTGTTGGGGTCGAGGTAACGAGTGCCGCTCACCACAATACCGCCCAACTCGTACTTATGGGGCTCGGCGGCGGCAGTGGCGCGGCTACCGCCCTGCGCCCGGCCAGCTTTCGGTACCGCAGCCAAGGCAAAGGCGGCCACCAAAACGGGTAACCATCGAACAAGGAATGTTTTCACGAAATAAATCTTCTTTGGTAAAACGACTGATAGTGTTGCGTTGAATAGGGAGCCGGGCGGCGCGACGGGGGTTGCACTCGTGCAGGCCATGGCCTTCAAGTCTGGGCTACCTGCTCGCCGGTTTTGCCAAAGCGGCGCTCGCGGCGCTGGTAGGCCCCAATGGCCTCCCGCAGGTGCTGCTGCCGAAAATCGGGCCACAGCAAATCGGTGATGTACAACTCAGTATAAGCCAACTGCCACAACATAAAGTTACTAATGCGCTGCTCCCCGCTCGTCCGAATCAACAACTCGGGGTCGGGCAGTCCGGCCGTGGCGAGGTAGCCATTGATGGTACTTTCGGTTATGGCCTCGGGGCGGAGCTGGCCGGCGGCTACGTCGGCGGCCAGGCGGCGCGTGGCCTGGGCCAAATCCCAGCGCCCCGAGTAGCTCAAGGCCAGTACCAGCGTGAGGCCGGTGCTGACGGCCGTGAGGGCCGTGGCCTCGGCCAACTCGCGCTGGCAGCTGGCGGGCAAGCTCGCAATGTCGCCAATTGAGGTCAGGCGCACATTATTTTTGAGCAGCGTGGGGGTTTCTTGGCGGATGGTATGCACCAATAGCTGCATCAGGGCCATTACTTCCAAGGCTGGTCGATTCCAGTTTTCGGTACTGAACGCATAGAGGGTCAAATATTTCACCCCCAACCGGGCAGCTTCCTCCACCGTTTCGCGCACGGCTGTGATGGCGCTTTGGTGCCCAAACACACGCAAGCCGCCGCGCTGCTTGGCCCAGCGCCCGTTTCCGTCCATGATAACGGCCACGTGAGCCGGAATTTTAGAGCTGTCGATTTCGGCTGGGCCGGTCATTCCTGCGGTTTCAGTATAATAGGCCGCAAGTTACGACAGGGGGGGGCATTAGCGGGTTTGCCAAAGCGGGCTTCTTGTCGTGGCGGCTTGGCAAACGCCACGGGCACCTCCCGCCCGCAGCGGCCATTAGCGCCACTATTTTAGCAGGCGGCTATTCTTTTTGTATTGGTCGGGACAACGGATTTTGTAGAAGGTGTACGACAAGCTGACGCCGTTGTAGAAGTACCAATCCGGGTCGTGGGGATTCACAAAGGCCGGGTCCTGCTGGCTAAGATGGTCGAACTGGTCGGTGAACAGCTTCCGTGCTCCAACTTCAAACCCCAGATTAAGGTGTTCGGAAAGGGCCACCTTAAACCCTACCCCGGCCGGGATAGCAAACCCGAACATTCCCCCGCTTTGGGCGAGTTGATTGCCCAAAGTGGGGTTAGCGGTGCTGGTGCTCGTGTTGGCATAGTAGCCTGCTACGCCCGCGAACAGATAAGGCGTGTAGTGGTGTTTGTTGGCGCGGTCGTGGTAGTCCAGAAAATTGTATTCGGCCACCGCCGAAACTTCGGTCAGCCAACCATCCAATCTGGCTTGCCGGACTGCCGACTGCGGCAACACATTGCCGTCGGCATCGGTCACGCGGGCATCGTCGGCGCGCAAAAAACCGGCTGTAAAGGCCCCGCGCACGGTAATGGGCACCGTCACGTCGCGCCGATAAAAGGCGGTGAAGGCGGGTCGGTTGTTATCCCACTGGTATTGCGGGGCTAGCTCGCCCCGGTACACCAAGCCACCCAGTCCCAAGCCAACTTCTGATGTTTGCTGGGCTTGCGCGGTGCCGCAAAAAAACGCACTCCCGGCCAGTAAAGTACTGGCAAGGAGTGCGCGTTTGGAATTCTGAAACGTCATCGGGTACCGGGGTTAGGTTAGCAAACCCGCCCTGGCAGCCCGAAGCGACCTAGCGGAATTTGGGGTTTTTGATTTTAGGAGTCAGAATGTAGTTCAGGGCCAAGCCGGTAACAATATACCAGTCGTTGCCATCCTTGCCGCGGCGGGCTGTACCTGGGCTGGTGAAGCCGGGGAAATCTCCATCCGTTCGAGTGATGCCGTTACCAAAATACAAAGCATCGGGTGAGGTCAGCTTTGCCGGGTCAACGTAAACACCGCTTACGTCATCGAGGTAATCGGTGAATGTTTTGCGCCAGCCAATTTCGAGGCTTGCGTCAAAATTACGGTTGATGCGGTAGCGAACACCACCACCGAAAGGAAGGGCGAAACCAATTTGGCTGTATTTAACACCTTCGGTAGCAAGTGGCTGCAAGGCAACATAAGAACCGATGCTGTTGTCGCTACCGCGCCGACCACCCTGGGGGCTGTGGTAGAAGCCAGCGATACCGCCAAACACGTAGGGCACAAAGTCCGGGCGCTTCAGGTAAGTATTGCGGTTCTCAATGAGGTCAAAAATCACAACGCCCGACAGTTCGGCAATGTTGTTTTTGAAGTTCATGTTCCGATGGTTGCGGTACTTGGCATCGGGGTCGGTCTGGCTGGCGGCCAAGGCATCATCGCCCGAAATCTGGCCATACGATAGCCCCAACCGCCCGGTGATGCGGGGATAAAAGCGCCGCGAAAGGCTCACCCCCGCGTTGATGCGGGTCGAGTTGAACCGGAAACTGGTGAAATCAGTCTGGGGAACCAGGTCACCAAAGTAGTTCATGGCGTTGAGACTGAACCCAACCGAATTGTATTTCTTGCGCTTGCTGAATTGCTGCGCATCGGCCTTCGGGGCTGCCAAAAGGCCGAGGCCGAGGACAGCGGCTGCCGAATAGGTGAAAATGTTCTTCATAAGACAACGAAGGTTTTTGATGCTAAAGAGGAGGTCTGACAACCGCCTACCGGTTAGGGCGCGGTTCCTGACGAACACAAAAGTACGGAATTTTAGGAACTAAAAAACTTTTTAGCAAAGATTTCACATCAACGTAGCACAACTTAGACCTGAACACCGACCGGGTTCCGCCGGTCGAGGCCCCAATTGAGCTTGTTACGCAAGGTGGAGAGAAAATTAACGTGGTTGAGCTTAACCAAGCGGGCGTTGAAGTTTTCGCGCCGAACGGCCATCTGAACGCCAGCATCGACGGGTAGCGAGCGCGAGTCGAGGGAAAGACGGTAGCTACTGCCCCGCCCTTCTATCTCGAAGGAGAGCACGCTTTGGTCGCCCACAACGAGCGGGCGCACGTTCAGATTGTGGGGGCATACGGGCGCAATAATAAAATTGTTGGTTTGCGGCAACATTACCGGGCCGCCGCAACTTAGCGAATAACCAGTAGAGCCAGTGGGCGTGGCCACTACCAGCCCATCGGCCCAGTACGAATTCAGGTACTCGCCGTCGATGTAGGTATGCACGGCAATCATGGAAGAGCTGTCGCTTTTGAGGATGCTAAACTCGTTGAGGCCAAAATTAAGGGCGCCGAATACATCAGGGTCGGTATCGACGCGGATAAGGCTGCGCTCCTCAATCACGAAATGGCCCCGGTAGAGGGCGTCGATGGCCTGGGCTGTGCGGTCGGGGGTGATGGTAGCCAAGAAGCCCAGGCGGCCGGTATGAATGCCAAGAATGGGAATTTGCAGCCGGCCTACGTAAGTAACAGTATTAAGTAGGGTACCATCGCCACCAATGCTCAGCACGAAATCGCAGCCCTGCAAGGCTGTTAGCGAAGTGAGGCGGCGGAAGGCGGTGGTGCCGGCGGGCAGGCGAAGGCGCTGGTCGAGAAAGGTGCGAAAAGCCTCGTGGATGCAGATTTCGGCCCGTCGCGCCGCTAAGTCGTCGAGCAGGGCTTGGATGTGGGGGGCCGCTTCGTCGTCGAAGGGTTTGCCGAGGATGACAATTTTCATTAGGTACTTGAAGACTTGGTTTTGGGGTTGGAGGCTTGGCATCGCTGCAATCTCGCTACCCTTTTTCCATCATTTGAATGTACAAAGCAATTGACTATCAAATAGGAAAATTACTCCTTAGAAAAAAACCGCTTTGACCCAGGCCGTTGAGGCTGTACTCGATTACGAACACGCGGTCGTAGTACGTAACAAGGTGCAGAGCCAATCCGGTGGAACGTAGCAGGCTGTTGGGCAGTATATTGTACTGGGTTGCATCCAGCGTACTGGCAGTGGCTACGTAGCCCGCATCAGCAAAGATATTGAGGTAAGCAACAAGGGGAATAATATTGAATTTGGGGTTGTCGGAGATGGGAAGGCGGATGGCGCCCGGCTTGAGGATGCGGTAAGACAAGCCCTGCTGCAACAAGCCGCAGTGGCGGCCGTCGATGACGTACTCGTCGTAGCCGAGCGCGCGGCGGTCGGGGTAACCAAGAGCACTGGCGAGGCGGGTTTGGGCGGTGGCCCCAACGGCGTAGTAAAACCCGCGGCCGAGGTCGAGATAATGGGCGTAGCGCAACCGTAAGGTGGTGCTGGCGGGCGTGCGGCTATCCAAAAAAAACCGTTGTGTAAGCGCCACCTGGGCAAACGAGCCTGTGAGCGGATAAGCAAAGGTATTGCGCCGGTTGTGGGTGCTGGTGAGGTTGAAATCGAGAAACTCGCGTTGGGTGCGGCCCAGGTAAAATTCCGGATTGTAGTAGGCCACCGAGTCGGAAATACGCTGGCGATGGTAAGCCACATCGAAGGCCGTGAGCAGCTGCACTGTGTGCCGCAGGCGCAGGCCGCCACTCACAAAGAAACGCTGGATAGGGAACCCGTCGTCGTCGCGCACCGAGCGTAATCGGTCGGTTAGGGTGTTATAATCGACGGTGTGGCTTTGGTAGTAGGAAATGCCGAAGCCCAAGCCCAGGCGACGGCGCAGCCCCAGGCCGGGGGCCTCGTAGGCCAAATCGAACTTGCGATTGAAGCCGAATTGCAGGTTAGTCGTCAGCGTTTCGTTGCGGCCCCGGAAGTTGATGCGCACCAGGTGCAGGCCGTAATCGAGCCGCCGCCAGCGGTCGGGGCGGTCGTACCAAGCGCGGAAATTGCGCTCGGCCAGCGAGAATATAGGTACCGGGAAAGTATAGAGCCTTTCCTGCACGACAAATAGCAGCGTGAGCCGCCCGGCACTGCCGCAACTGGCCTGCACCAGCACCGAGTGAAAAAGCTGGAGGTTGAAGATGCGGGCCCGGTTGGCTTCGAGGCGGGCCGGCAGGTCGGCCAAGGCCAGCGAGTCGCCGGGGTGCAGGTCGAGCTCGGCCCGTAGAATGCGCTCGCGCGTGACGCCATTGCCCAGAAACACGATGCCGCCGATGCGGGCGGTGGTGCCGGGGCAAGCGTCGAGGCGCACGAGAGTATCGGCCGGGGCCACGGCGGGCGGCAGGGCACGGGCACGCGGCAGGGTGTCAGGCGGGGCAGGCAACGGCCCAACGAGGTGCAAGCCACACATCAAAAGCCCCTTACCAATCAACGATACCAGCACCCGACGTTATACATTCAGGTAGCGAAGCAGGGCATCGTAGCGCTCGTGCTCGCCGTCGCTGACGCCCGTCGAGCCGCTGAACTGGGCCGTGACCTGGTAACCGAAACGTTCGAGCGTGGCTACAATGCGGCTGAGGTTGTCGGTGTTGAGCTTGAGGGTGACGCGCACCCGGTAGGGGTCGAGGTCGTCCTGCGCGACGTGGGCGTAAAGGATTTTGGCGTTGTTTTCCTCCACGTAACGACTTAGCTGCGAGAGGGAATAGTCGCGCTCCTCCATGCCCAGCACCACAATACCGCCCTGGCCCGAGGCGATGGGCTGCTGCCCGAAAGCCGCCAGTGCGTCGGCAATGGTGACGACGCCCGCGTAAGCCCGGTGCTCATCAACGACGGGCACGAGCTGAATTTTAT
The DNA here is from genome assembly GCA_025356245.1 of Hymenobacter sp. GTDB lineage: Bacteria > Bacteroidota > Bacteroidia > Cytophagales > Hymenobacteraceae > Hymenobacter. The sequence continues at coordinate 2,343 of JANXUO010000543.1, read as the reverse complement.
TTTCGATGGCCAACTCCATCACCCGATAAAAATGCTGGTCGGGACGCACAAATACGTCGGCGTAGCCCAGGGGCAGTTCCGAGAGTAGTGTGGTAGGGTCATCAAAATCGGCGAGGTCGGCCTCCGTCACCAAGCCCCGATAAAACTGATTGTCGAGCACCGGCAGCTGCGACACGTGAAACTCATCGAGCCAACGCGCCGCCTTGCCAGTCGAATCCGAGCCCTTGAGGGGCGGAATCATTCCATTGAGTAGGTCTTCGGCAAGAAGGGCAGGCATCTTTTGGTTGGTTTATGAGTTGAAAATTACAGGTTATAGATGCTGTTGCTGTTTTTTTGATTTATTGAGAAGCTTGTTGTGCTCAGTAGCACGGGCAGGTAATCAACCAACCCGGCGAGGGTTGGTTAAGGTATGCGGGGATTGCGGGGTTTTTGTGGCAACAATCAGGCCGTGGTTCGGGCCGGGGCGAGCACGGAATCGGATTGTAAAAATGCCCGCAGGTAGCGGTTGAAAGCTACTGGACGCTCCATCATGGGGGCGTGGCCGCAGTGGTCGAGGAAGCGCAGGGTGGCGTGGGGCAGCAGCCGGGCAAACTCGTGCGCAACCGACGGCGGCGTGATGGTATCGTTCAGCCCCCACACCAGCAGCGTGGGCACTTGCAGACGGGGCAGCTCTTTGCTGAGGTTGTGACGCTGGGCCGAGCGGGCAATTGAAATGATGCGCAGACACTTGGCATTGGAATTGGTGACGTTAAACACCTCGTCAATAAGCTCCTTGGTGGCCGTGGCAGGGTCGTAGAAGGTGTAGCCAACGCGCTCCTGCACGTAGGCATAATTGCCCCGCTTGGGAAACGAGCCGCCCATGCTGTCCTCGAACAAGCCACTGCTGCCCGTGAGTACCAACTGGCTTACGCGCGTCGGGTTGTTGAGGGCGTACACCAACGAAATGTGTCCCCCGAGTGAGTTGCCCAGCACGGCAAACGTGGCCGGCAATGCCATAGCCGTCACAAAGCCTTCGACGTAAGCCACTAAGCCTGGCACTCCGGCCTGGGTGAGCGGCATCTCATAGATGGGCAACAGCGGAATTATTACGCGGTAATCGCCCGCGAAGCCTTCGACCACGCTCTGCCAGTTGCTGAGCGTACCGAAAAGCCCGTGCAGCAACAGCAGCACCGGACCGGTGCCTTCGTCGATGTAGTCGTAGCCTTTGGGGTGTTGGTGAATGTTCATAAGACCACAGATTAGACCACAGGATTAAACCGCAGAGTCGAACGGATTTTAACAGGTTGGGCGGACAGTTGAGGTTGCCTCATTCGCTTGTGGGCCGAAATTAAGGTGGGCCGCGTCATAAAAAACCAACCGTCTGCTTTGTGCCCTGTAGCTTGTTCGAATTGACGAGCTCGCATGACGGGCTTGTTTGGCTGTCAATACTGCAACAACGTAGCCAATTCGCCAGAATGGCGAGGCCGTGGGTAGTGAGCAGCGCTTCGGGGTGAAACTGCACACCGTAGAGCGGCAAGGTGAAATGGCGCAGCGCCATTAGCTCGGCAGCGGCATCGGCGGTGCGGGCCAGCGGCACGAGAGCCGGCGGCAGCGGCTCGGCCAGCACCAGCGAGTGATAGCGGGTAACGGTTTGCTGAACAGGTAGTCCGGCAAACAAATCGGTATTGACGACGCTGGTGATTTCGGATACTTTGCCGTGCATTGGGTAGGCCGCACGGCGTAGGGTGGCGCCAAAAAATTCGCCCAGCGCCTGATGTCCGAGGCAGACGCCGAGCATGGGTATTTTATTGTGGTAATGGGCCAGTACGGCGGACATTACGCCAGCCTGGCTCGGTACGCCCGGCCCCGGCGACAACACAATGCCCTGAATTGGCAGGGCTTGCAGCACCGCCAGCGGCGTATTGTTGCGCTGCACCAACACTTCAGCACCTAACTGGCGCAGGTAATCGGCCAGGGTATGCGTGAAGGAGTCGAAATTGTCGAGCAGTAAGAGCATTAGCTTTCGGTGGCAGTGAGCTGTTTTCAGTAGCTTTTGACGAAGGCGGCTTTTAGCCGGTCCAGCAAATCGTGGGCGAAGGGCAGCACATATGCCACCAACTGCAAAGCGGCCGGGGTAGTTTGCTGCACCAGCGGCAGCACCACCGAGCCCGCGGTGAGACCCGGCGACAACAAGTGCAAGCCTGCCAGGCCGGTGCCGTGCAGTAGCAGCCCCAGGCCCAGTAACCATTTGAGAGTGCCCGCCGCCCCGCCCAGTAGGTTGTCGAGCACGCCCAACGGGGTAAGGTGGACGGCGCTTTTGATGACGCCGCCCACCAAATGCACGCCCCACATAATGGCCACAAA
>JANXUO010000376.1 GCA_025356245.1 Hymenobacter sp. | reverse complement strand
AGGGCGTCGGTCATTTCGGTTTCGATGAAGCCGGGGGCGATGGCGTTGCAGCGGATGTTGCGCGAGCCCAGCTCCAGGGCCACCGACTTGGTGAAGCCGATGATGCCGGCCTTGCTGGCGGCGTAGTTGGCCTGCCCGGCGTTGCCCTTGAGGCCGACCACGCTGGTCATGTTGACGATGGCCCCGGCCTTGGCCCGCATCATGGGCTTGGTGGCGGCTTTGGTGAGGTTGAAGACGGACTTGAGATTGACGCGCAGCACGTTGTCCCACTGCTCCTCGCTCATGCGCATGAGCAGGCCGTCGTGGGTGATGCCAGCGTTGTTGACGAGGATGTCGAGCTTGCCAAAATCGGCCACCACGTCGGTGATAAGCTGCTCGGCCTGGGCGTAGTCGGCGGCATCGGAGCGGTAGCCCTTGGCCTTGGTGCCGTGGGCCGATAGCTCGGTTTCGAGGGCCTGGCCTTTCTCGACCGACGAGAGATAGGTGAACGCCACTTCGGCCCCGAGCTGGGCAAAATGGGTGGCGATGGCGCGGCCAATGCCTTTGGATGCGCCGGTGACGAGGGCAACTTTGCCGGTTAGGGTCTGAATCATGGGGGCGAAGGTAGGAAATGGGGCGGGCTTGCGCTTGCTGCTAGGGCCAGCGGGTGCGCGGCCGTTGCGGACCGGAAGCCGGCCCTGCGGTATTTTTGCGTGCTTCACCAATAAATTCCAACGCTCTTTTGCCCACATCATGAAACACTTGCTATTCCTGCTGCTGCTCCTGCCACTGGGTGCTTTGGCCCAGATGCGCCCCAGCTACACGCCCATCTATCGGCCCAATTACACGCCTAGCTACTCGCCCCGGCCAGCCTCCAGCATGCCCACGCACTACCAGCAGCAGCAACAGCAGCAACAGCAGGCTTACAACAACCGGCAGGCGCAGCGGAATCAGGATGCTCAGCAGCAGATGTCGTTGCGTATTAGCCAGCAGCAGATGCTGATGCGACAGCAGCAGATGACGAGCCGCCCGCTGAGTCCGCAGCAGCTGATGCAGCGGCAGGCCCTGCGGCAAGCGCAAACCCAGGACCAGCAAAAGGCGGAGCAAAAAGCTACCGAGCAGCTCACGCAGCTGGTACAGGAGCAGCAGCGCAAGCGGCAGGAACACCCGTCACCGGATGCCCAGCAAGCCGCTGCCCAGCAGCAGGCCGACGACAAGCAACTTACGCTTTTAAAAGTAAAAACGTACCGCGACGTGTTTTTGCAAGGGCAGATGACCAATGTATTACAAGCCCAGATGCTGCCCGAAAAAGCCCAGGCCGACCTGCAAGTCCTCAACAAAGAATTGCTGGACAAGAACTGGTGGAGCAAGCAAGAGCCCGCGCAGCTAAACGAAAAAATTGCCTCGGTTGGCACTGCCTTGGCAGCCCTCACCGATGGTTTGCTGGAGCTTGACCCCGCCGGACCGCCGTCCGCCGTGGCCCCCGCGCCCGCCGGCACCCTCCTTGATGAGATGCTGGCGAAAGATGCATTCGACCCGGCTACCGCCACCCAGCTTTTGCAAAAAGCAGCCACCGCCGAGAAGCAGCTCGCCGGCGTCCGTCTCGCCACTGCCGCCGTTGCCTTCAAAACGCTGAGTGCCAAAGTAGCCGCCGCCCCAGCCGCTGTCAACGACCCAAAAGCCACGCAGCGGGAGGTGGGGAAAAGCCTGAAAAACTTCAACCGCGAACTGAGTGGCTACTATGCGCGGGTTGGCAACATGGGGCAACTGTACCAGACGCAACAGGCCATGGTAAAGGCAATGTCGAAGTACCTGGCCAGGAATAAACAGTAGGGAGCCGCATTAAACCCCGACCTTTGCGGGCCTTATGCCTTCCCGTCCTTACAGCATCGGCTTCTGGCTGATGTGCCTGTCGTCGTTTCTGTTTTTTCTCAGCTTCAACCTGCTGTTGCCCGAGCTGCCCGACCACCTCACCCGGCTGGGCGGCGGCGAGTACAAAGGATTCATCATCGCGCTTTTTACGCTGACGGCGGGCCTGAGCCGGCCGTTTTCGGGCAAGCTGGCCGATACCGTGGGGCGTATTCCGGTGATGGTGCTGGGGTCGGTGGTCTGCTTTTTATGCGGCTTTTTTTACCCTGTCATGCTCAGCGTGAGCGGGTTTCTGGGGCTGCGGCTGTTGCACGGGTTCAGCACGGGATTTAAGCCGACGGGCACGGCGGCCTACGTGGCCGATATTGTGGCGGTGGAGCGCCGGGGCGAGGCCATGGGCCTGCTCGGCGTGACGGGCAGCCTGGGCATGGCGGCCGGGCCGGCGCTGGGCTCGTGGCTGGCGCAGCACTTCTCGCTGAACGTCATGTTCTACACCTCGTCGGTAGTGGCGCTGCTCTCGGTGCTGGTGCAGGGCACACTCACCGAAACGCTGCCCGTGGCGCAACGCCAAAAATTCAGCTTTGGCCTGTTGCGCCTGCGCTGGGCTGAGGTGCTGGAGCCACTGGTGTGGCCACCAGCCGTGGTCACGGCGCTGTGCCTGTTTCCGTTCGGGGCGGTGCTTACGGTCATTCCCGACCAGAGCCGGCTGCTGGGGCTGGCGGGCTCGCACAAGGGGTACTTCTACATTGCCTACACGGTAGCCTCGCTGTTGGTGCGGGTGGGGCTGGGCAGGGCCTCGGATACCTACGGACGGGTGCCGGTGCTGCGCTGGTCGGCGGCGCTGCTGGCCCTGGGCCTGGCGCTGCTGGTGTGGAGCCCCTCGGTGCCGGTATTTTTGGGCGCGGCGGTGGTGTTTGGGCTGGGCACCGGCCTCAACTCACCCACGCTCTACGCCTGGACCATCGACCTCAGCAATCCGCTTTACCGGGGCCGGGCCGTGGCTACCATGTACATCGCCCTCGAATTTGGCATTGGCCTAGGGGCTTTGCTCGCGGGCTGGATTTTCAACAACATTGCCGCGCACCTCCCTTACGTGCACGCCGCTAGCCTGACGTGCGTGTTGCTGGCGTTGGGGTATTTGTGGTGGCTGCCGATTACGCCCGCGCCGGGAGCGCTGCCCGCCGCCCTGCCCGCTGAGATAGAACCAATGCCCGAAACGGTGGGGTAAGGCTTTCCGTGTTTTGATTGCCCTGAGATATGTCCCGCAGTGGGCGCAGTAGCAAAGCAGTGGTTCGCAGTGCCGTTTTGATAGCCCATTACTGCGCCTGCTGCGGTTTAGGCATTGCGCATACTGAGGAAAGTATTTTACTGTGACACCAAAAAAAGCCCCCTTCCGCGCGAGCAGAAGGGGGCTTTTTTAACTTAACCTGGCAGCTGCTACTGTTTCAGCAGGCGGGTAACTACCGTGCCGTCGGGCAGGGCCAGGTGCAGGTTGTACACGCCGGGGGCGAGGCGGCTCAGGTCCACGGTGTGCGCGAGGGCGGCAGCCGTTTTGTTGAGCGTTTCGCTTTGGATGGTGCGGCCCAGGGCATCGGTTACGCGCAGGGCCACGGTGCCACGCTGAGTATTTTCAACTGCCAACTGGAAGATGCCGGTGCTGGGGTTGGGCGAAACCGTAACCCCCGCCAGCTGTGCCGATACGGTACGGTTCTGAAGCACCGAGGCCTCTGCCGTCCAGTCGGAGCAACCGTTGGCGTTGCACGAGCGAACCCGGTAGTAGTAGCGGCCGCTCAGAGCCACATAGTCTTCGTAAATAGCCCCACCGCTCACCGGCAGTGGTGTAGCGATGGTAGTCCACGGCCCGGGGGTCTGGTACGAGCGCTGAACTTCATAATACGTAGCCGGGGCGCCGGTATTGGGTATCGTCCACAATACCTCGTTGTTGCCGCCCTGGGCGGCCGTCC
>JANXUO010000529.1 GCA_025356245.1 Hymenobacter sp. | reverse complement strand
CGGTCGGCCACGCGGCGCAGGCGGTTGGGCAGGGCCATGATGTAGTCGCGGGCCTTTTCGGCGGCGCCGGTGAGGCCGCCGATGCGCTCAATTTTCCAGTCGTGGATGAGGGAATCGTGGATGTCGGTGTAGTCGGTGCTGGTGTACACGCCCAGGCGCTGGGCAGCGTCGGTGAAGTGGCCGAAGGTTTTGCCCATGTCGATGCCCAACTCGCGCATGTAGTGGGCGGGCATCACGATTTTCTTGCGCATCATGTCCTCAAAGGCCAGCATCATCTCGGAGGCATCGACCTCAAAAATCTTCTCCACAAACGACTTGTACACGCGGGCGTGGCGGTTTTCGTCGCCGGCAATCATGCCGCATATTTTGGAGAGCTGGTCGTCGCCGGCCAGGCGGGCAAGCTGGCCCACGCGGCGGTGCGAGATGTTGGTGGCCTGCTCCTGGTAGCTGGTGTAGATGAAAGCGCGGTACGGGTCGTGGGCGGTGCCCAGGTCGAAGCCGTCGTTGATGAGGTACTGGGTGCTGGTTTCGAACTCGCGCATGTTGACGCGCCCCGAGAGGTAGAGGTAGCGGTTGAGCAGGTCGCCGTGGCGGTTTTCCTCGGCTGTCCAACCCCGAATCCACTGCGCCCAAGCGTTGTTGGGGTCGCGGTTGAGGTCGTCGAGCTGATGGAACCAGGCTTCGTAGTTGGGCAGGGCCTCTTCGGTGATGGTGTCGCCGATAAGCACGGCCACGAGGTCGTAGCTCAGGTTTTTGGCCTTTTCGCGGAGCTGTTTCACTTCATCAAAAAAGGTGTCGAGGCGCGAGTCGGGCAAAAAATCGGCGGGTTGCCAGGAGTCTTCGACCTTCTTGAGAAAGCCGTCGAGGTTATCGGCCAAAAAGCCTTCGAGGTATTGCAGGACTTCGGAACGCGAGGTGAGGGTGGCGGAGAGCATGGCAGGCAGGGCGGCTAAAGGCTAAGTAAGGACGCGCGGGCAAATAAAGACGCTACCCAAACGCGCAGCGCGGTGCAAAGGTCTGAGCTAAGCCCATGGGCGAGGGTACAAGATTATGGCCTGAGGCGTTGGCGCACGGTTGTTCAACGCCTTTCGGGCTGGTAAAATGCCACGACCGTATCGGCGGCAAAGGGGGCCAGCAAGCGCCAGTGCACCGGAGCCAGGCGTCGGTTGAGCACGGCGGCTTCGGGGTGGCCCAGCAGCCAGACCACGGCGCCGGGCGGGCGGGCGGCCAGGCGGCGCAACGCCTCGGGCTGGCCCCAACTGCCGGTGAGGGCGCGGCGCCAGCGGCCCTGCGAGGCATCGTGCGCGGGCCAGCCGCTGAGGGCCAGCACCGGGCCGGCACCCAAGCGGTACACCCGGAACGGCGACAGACTTTTGCTCCAGTCCTGGGTGCCGGCCAGCACCAGCAGCCCGTGGTTGGGGAGCCGGGTCAGGGCATTGAGCGCCCGCTCGTGGCGGCGTTGCTCGGCCCCGAGCGTGTGCCGGCGGTGCCCGGTTTTGGCGGCGTACACCCCCAGGCACAGCAGGGCCAACGCGCCCAGGCTGCGGCGTAACCAGGGCGTTGGCCAAGCCCAGGCAGCCAGATTGGAGGCCTGGGGCACGGCAGTTACGGATGCCCCGGCGGAGGCAACCGCAGCGTCGGCCTCCCGGGCTTTCACCAGGAACACCAGGTTGTTCAACACCCAGAAATCCAACAGCGGCAAGGCCATACGGGGCGGCAGTTTGAGCAGCGCCACAAATAGCAGTAGCGCCCCGGCAAAGCCGGCCTGCACCAGCCAAAACCAAGCCCTGAGGGGGCGCCGGCGACGAAAAACCAGGGCCGTGGCCAACAGCCCCAATAGCAGCGGGAAGTAGTCGCGGGCCAGCAGCCCCAGGCGCAGCCGGAGGCGGGCAGGCAACTGCCGCAGGTACTGGAGCGCATCAAAACGGTAGGCGCGTTGGTAAAGCCCGGGGTTGGTGAGGGCCGAATCGCCCAGCAGCCAGAGGCGGGTGGCGGCCACGCCTAGGCTATCGGGGCCGGGGCGGGGCGTGGGCGTCAGCAGCTCGTAATCCAGAATCCGGGCCAGGGAGGTATCGAGGGTGCGGGTGGCAGCGGCGGCGGGCGGCTGGGCAAGCGCGAAGATGGCCGTAGCACCCAGCAGCAGCAGGGCCGCCGCCGCCAGCAGCGGCGCGGCCCGCCGCCACCCGCCCGCCAGCAGCAGCACCGCCGGCAGCACGGCCACCAGGGCCAGCCCCGCCAGCCCCGGCCGCACCAGCCAGGCCACGCCCACGCCGGCCAGTCCCAGCACCCAGGCCCCGCGCGGCCCCCGCGGCTGCTCCTTCTGCTGCCCGCGCTGCTGCGCGGCCCACGCCACGGCCGCCCCCGCCAGCAGCAAGGCCCCGCGCACGTAGCTAAACCACAGCCAATGTTCTAGCCAGCCCAGCACAAAAAACGCCGCCAGCAGCCCCGTGAGCCACCCCGGCCGCAACTGGGGCCGCAGCAGCGCGTGCACTACCGCGAAGTACAGCAGCGTAGCCGCCAGCAGGATGCCCGCTTGCAGCAGCCCAAACCAGCTCACCCCCGGCAGCGCGGTGTAAGCCGCCGCCAGGCCGTGCCCAAAGCCATGAAAGTAAAGCGGCACCGCCGGTACCGGGGCCGCCGCCGTCGCCCCGCTGAAAAGCCAGCTCAGGGCCTCGTCGTCGCCGGCTTCGTAGTAGCTGCCCAGGCCCAGCAGGGTGGCGGCTACCAAAGCCAGAACCAGGACGACGACGGAGCGGGGCATCTTTTTGAATGTTGAGTTTTGAATGTTGAGGGTTGAATGCCGGGGTTAAGGGTTGAGTTTTGAAGGTTGAAGGTTGAATAATTAGCCCCGACGTATGGCCCATTTGCGGCTCAACATTCAAAACTCAACATTCAACATTTAAGACTCAACCCTCAGCACCCAACCAGAACCGCATTTCCAGCGATACCCGCGTGGCGTCGGCGTTGAGGTTGGCGGCGGCGCCGTGCAGCAGGTAGGGCGAAAACACCAGCAGCTCGTGGAGAGCGGGGTTGGGCCGGATGATGGGCAGCGGGCGGGCGGTGCTCAGCAGCCCCGGCACGGTGTAGGGCACGCCGTGGTAGATGGCCCCGCCGGCGGTGCGCTGCACGGCGCTTTCGGGCCAGTGGTGGCTGCCGGGCACCAGCGCCAGCGCCGAGTGCGCGGTGCTGCCGGCCACGGGCAAGTAAATGTTGAGGCCATCGGCGTAGCGGGGCAGCCACACGTCGCGGTGCAGGGGGTTATGGTCGGCGCGGCCGGGGCGCACAATGCGCAGGTGAAACACGCCCTCGTCCACGTTGGGGTTGTGGGCCCGCACGGGCTGGCCCACGGCGGCGCTCAGGTGCGCTTCGAGCAGCGTCACCGGGATGGGAAAGCGGGTCAGCTCGTAGCTTTTGGTGTGGGCCACCACGGCCAGGTGCCGGGCCGCGTCGTCGCCCACCACGCGGTGGTAGTCGGTGGGGTCGAAGTCGGGCGGCACGGGGCAGCCGGCGGCGGCCAGGGCCTCGCGCAGTAGCCGGGCCAGGCCCGTTTGCAGGGCGGCCTGGTGCGGGGCCGGCAGGCCGGGCAGCACGGCAAAGCCCGCCGCGGCCCAGGGCGCACGGGCGGTAAGGTCGTGGGCCGGGGCCAGCAGGACACGGTCGTCGGCCGGGCTGGCGGCGGGTGGGCCAGCCACATCGTAAGGCACGACCTGCCCG
>JANXUO010000503.1 GCA_025356245.1 Hymenobacter sp. | reverse complement strand
GTCGTGCCACCAGGCGTCGTTCGTGACGAGGCCCAGCAGCGTGGCCCCGCCGGCGGCGTACTCGGCCGTGAAGTCGCCGTAGATGGATTCGTAGCAGATGGAGGGGGCCACCCGCAGGGCCGGGGCGTTGGCCGGGGCCTCAAATACGGTGCGCTCGGCCTGGCTGCCGTAAGAGCCGACGAAACCCCCTAAGTTAATGTTTTTGAGGATGCTACTGAGCACGGGCGGTATCTTTTCGACCCCCGGCACCAGCCGCGACTTGTGGTAGAGGGCCAGCGGGGCGGCGGCGCTGGCAAAGTAGCCGGCCGAGTTGTAAATGTCGTAGTAGCCCACGTCGTCGCGGTAGCGGGCGGTGGCGCTGGCCGCGGCGGCGCTGGGGTAGGAGCCGATGGTGGTGAGGCCCGTGAGCAGCGCCACGCCGGGGTGCTGCGCCAGCCACTCCCGGATGCGCCGGATTTTGGGCTGTGCCTCAATTGTGTTTTCCCACACAGCTTCTTCCAGGGCGGTTTCGGGCCACAGCACCAGGCGGGTGCGCGGCGTAAGGTGCTGGGCAGAAAGCGTGAGCAGGCGCGTGAGCTGCTCGTCGTTGGGGATGAAGTGCGCCCCGCTCTCGAACTTTTCCGAGTACGGGTCGATGTTGGGCTGCACGACGACCACTTCCTCGGTCGGTCCTTTTTCCTCGTAATTCGCGCCAATGGCGTAGGAGATAAGCAGCGGCAACGCGATAGCCACCAAGATTAATGAAGAATGAGGAATGAAGAATGAAGAATTAGTTTCGGCCCCCAATTCTTCATTCCTCATTCTTGATTTTTCATTCAAGACAAAGAACACCAGCAAATTCACCACCCACACCCACACCGAGCCGCCCAGAAACCCCGTGTATTCGTACCACTGCACCCACTGCGGCGCGGCGGCAAAGCCGTTGCCGAGCGTAAGCCAGGGCCACGTAAGGTCCCAGGTGAGGTGCAACTGCTCAAAAGCCAGCCAGTACACGGGCAGCGAGAGGTAGCCCCAGCGGTTGCCCAGGCGTTTTTTGGTTTGCCGGAAGGCCATGAGTGGCAGGCACATCAGCAGGGCGTTAAGGATAACGGCCGCCGCGCCGGCGGTGGGCTCGGCGTAACTTACCCACCAAGTAGTAAGGGCGTTCCAGAGCACCAGAAACAGATAAGTATGCGCAAACACGCGGCCCTTGCGGGCGTTTTGGCGGGTCAGCTCGCGTTCCAGCAGCAGGTAGGGTACCCAGCCTACGAAAAGCAGCGGCACCAGCCAGGCCGTGGGATGCGGAGCCCAGCCGCCCCACAGCAGCAGTGCCCCCAGCCCAGCCAGCACCAGCGGCTGCTGCCAGAAGCGCAGCGGGCCAGCAGGCGTTGTAGCCGGCTGGTTTTGAATGAATTTATTTTTATACGATAACATCGTCGGAGTCAAAGTCAGCGGTTGCTTCGTCGGTCTCTGTTGCTTCGTCGGCTTCGGTTTCGTCGTCGTCGGGGCGGGAGCGGCGGGCGGGTTTGGGTGGGGGCGTGGGGTCGCCGGCTACTACCAGCACAATCTCGCCTTTGATGGCGGGGCGGGCGGCAAAATCGGCCCCCAGGCTGGCCAGGGTGCCGGTCACGGTTTCTTCAAAGAGCTTGGTTAGCTCGCGGCTGATGGAGGCCGGGCGCTCGGGCCCCAGTACTTCGGCCAGCTGGCCCAGGGTTTTGACGATGCGGTGCGGCGACTCGTAAAAAATGAGGGTGCGGGGCTCGCGGGCGAGGGCCGCCAGCCGGGTTTGGCGGCCCTTTTTCGTCGGCAAAAAGCCCTCAAATACAAAGCGTTCGGCCCCGAAGCCCGATTTGAGCAACGCCGGCACCAGGGCCGTAGCGCCCGGTAGGCACTCGACCAGGAGGCCGGCGGCCAGGCACTCGCGCACCAGCAAAAAGCCGGGGTCGGAGATGCCGGGCGTGCCGGCGTCGCTCACCAGGGCAAAGGTTTCGCCCCGGCCCATGCGTTCGAGCAGGCGGGCCACTTGCTGGTGCTCGTTGTGCAAATGGTAAGGAAGCAGCGGCTTTTTGAGGCCCAGGTGTTGCAGGAGCCGGCCGCTGGTGCGGGTGTCTTCGCAGAGCACCGTGTCCACTTCGCCCAGAATGCGGATGGCTCGTAGGGTAATGTCTTCGAGGTTGCCGATAGGCGTGGGCACGAGGGTGAGGGCGGGTAGCATGGGGCAAAGCTAGGGGACGCTCTGCTTAATGTTAAATGCTGAGGGTTGAATGTTGAATGGGCTGGCGCGAGTTTGGACGCAGCCGTAACTCGCGCCAGCCCATTTAGTATTTCTCATTGAGCGCCATTGCCAGTTCGGGCACGCAATCGATGAGCTGCTGGTAGGAATTGATGACAAAGTACACGGACTGCATCCGGTCTTTGGCGAAGGGTGTGGCCAGGATTTCGGTTAAGTCGAAGGAACGCCGGGCGGGCTCAGGACCGAGGCAAAACTGGGTTTCGCCGGCCGAGGAGAGGATGCCCGCGCCGTAGATTCGCAAGCCCGCCGGCTCGGCAATCAGCCCAAACTCGACGGTGAACCAGTAGAGGCGGGCCAGGCGCTCGATGGCTGCCGGGTTGGCGAGGTGGTGCAGGGCCAGGGCGCCTAGGGCGTGCAGGAAATCAGCAAAAAAGGGGTCGGTCAGCAGCGGGACGTGGGCAAACACATCGTGAAACATGTCGGGCTCTTCGAGGTAATGGAGCTGGGCGGGAGTACGCAACCAGGTGGTGGCCGGAAACTTGCGCTCGGCGAGGAGGCCGAAAAACAGGGCATCGTCCACAATGCCGGGCACGGCTACCAGCGTCCAGCCGGTAGCCGCTTGCAGGCGCGGGTTGACGCGCCGGAAGTCGGGAATCTCCTCGGCCCGGAAATCGACCCGGCGCAGGCCTTCGAGGAAGCGTTGGGAGGCTACCTGGGGCAGCACGGTCAGCTGGTCGGCGCAGAGGCGCTGCCATACCCAGCGGTCGTCAGCGGTGTAATAGTCGTAGGCTTGCTGCATGGCAGCGACAGGCAGGGCGGCGGTGGGGGCGGTGGTCATGCGAAAAAAATGGGGGTTAACTGGTGGGAGATGAAAACAAAAAAGCCTGCTTCCGGGGTGGGAAGCAGGCTTTTGCAAGAATTGCAAACGAGTGGGTGCCGGGCTTAGCCGGGCCACGTCGGGGCCGCTTCGTACCGGGAAGGCACGCAATAAGCGGGATAATAATAGCAGAAGCTACGGCTGACGGGCATGGGGCAAAGATAGGGGCAGATTTGAAAAAGTGTTTACCATTCAACTTACCCCCTCACCACTCGCCAACGCACTGATGGCGGCGGCCAGGGCGTGGTCGCGGGCCGTGACGGTGTTGCCCGCGTCGTGGGTGCGCAGGCGAAATTCCACCACATTGTACTCGTTGCTGAACCAAGGGTGGTGGTCGAGGCGCTCGGCCTCGGCCGCCACGGCGGTGAGGAAGGCGAAGGCCGTGCGGAAATCCGCGAAGCGGAAGGTGCGGGTCAGGGTATTGTCGTATTCAGTCCACATGATGGTTTTTAATTGGTTAGTACGGGACACTCGCGCTTGTTGGTAAACAGCTGATTAAACTTCACCCAAACAGGCCGCCCTTGGGCATGGGGCGCTCAAACGCCAGCAGCCAGCGCTTGCGCGGCAGGCCGCCGGCGTAGCCGGTGAGGCTGCCGTCGGCGCCCAGCACGCGGTGGCAGGGCCATACCAGGGCCAGGGGGTTTTGGCCATTGGCGGCGCCCACGGCCCGCACGGCGTTGGGGTTGTGCAGTTGCCGTGCCACGTCGAGGTACGAGGCCGTTTCGCCGTGGGCGATGGCCGGGAGCAAGGCCCACACGCGCCGCTGAAAATCGCTACCACTGAGGGGCGCGCAAAGCAAGTCGAAGGCGGTGAGCTCGCGGCCGAAATAAGCGTGGAGCTGCCGGTAGGCTTCGGTGAGGCAAGCGGGCACGGCAGCGGCCGGAGTAGGCGCGGGCGGAGCGTGGTCGAGAAACTGCACTTGGTGCAGGCCGGCCGCGGAGCCGGTGAGGGCCAGCATTCCGAGGGGGGTGGAGAGGTGGACGACGGCCGCCATGGGCAAGCAAAAAGTGTAAGTAAAAAAGCCCGCAGGAAGCGGTTCCGAAAGATAGCGCAGGCGGGCAAAAC
>JANXUO010000483.1 GCA_025356245.1 Hymenobacter sp. | reverse complement strand
ATGGTCTTGAGCATGTCGCGGGTGATGAGGTGGGGCGCTTTGGCCCCCGGAATCAGCACCGCGCCCACAATCAGGTCGGCGGTTTTGACGGCCGCCCGGATGTTGTACTCGTTGGAATACTGCGTCACCACGTTTTTGGGCATGATGTCGTCCAGCTCACGCAAACGGTTGAGGCTGATGTCCATAATCGTGACCTGGGCACCCAGGCCGGCGGCAATTTTGGCCGCTTGCGTGCCCACAATGCCCGCGCCCAGCACCAGCACTTCGGCGGGCTTCACGCCGGGCACGCCGCCCAGCAAAATGCCCCGGCCCTTGAGGGGCTTCTCAAGGTATTTCGCGCCTTCCTGCGGGGCCATGCGGCCGGCTACCTCGCTCATTGGGATGAGCAGCGGCAGGGCGCGGTTGGGCAACTCCACGGTTTCGTAGGCCAGGCACACGGCCTTGCGGGCAATCATGGCGTGGGTCAGCTCCTCGCCGCTGGCGAAGTGGAAGTACGTGAACAGCAGTTGGTTTTCTTTGATGAGCGGGTATTCCGACGCAATCGGCTCCTTCACCTTCACAATCATTTCGGCTTGCGCGTACACTTCCTCAATGGTGCCCAGCACCGTGGCCCCGGCGGCTTCGTATTCGCTGTCGGCGAAGCCCGAACCCAGGCCGGCCGTGCTTTGCACGAGCAGCGTGTGGCCGTGCTTCCGCAGTTCAGCAATGCCGGCGGGCGTCAGGCCCACGCGGTTTTCGTTGTTTTTGATTTCCTTGGGAACGCCGACAATCATGGGGTGCGGGGGATGGGGGAGTGGTGGGAAATTGAAGATGTAAAGGTACGGTGGGGGATGGGTGGTTTTAAATATTAGACGCTGGACGGTTTTGGGTATTTGGTGTTTGGTTTTGGGTATTCGGCGTTGGGTACTCAAATTTTAAAACCCAACACCCAACACCAAATACCAAACCATCAACTTCGCCCGGCGGCCAATAAATCATTCAAATCCAGCGCTTCGGTGTACATCACCAATGCCCCAGTGGCATCGGTGGGCCACATTTCGCGGGGCCGGTCCCAGTACAATTCAATGCCGTTGCCGTCGGGGTCGTCGAGGTACAGGGCTTCGGACACGCCGTGGTCAGCGCTGCCGGTGAGCGGATAATGGTGGTCGAGCAGGCGTTGCAGCACCCGGCCGAGGTCGGCCCGAGTCGGGTAAAGAATAGCGGCGTGGAAGAGGCCAGCCATGCCCTCGCGCTGGGCCGGCCGCCCGCCGCGGCTGTGCCAGGTGTTCAATCCAATGTGGTGATGGTAGCCGCCGGCCGACAAAAACGCCGCCTGTTCGCCGAAGCGCAGCGTGACGGTAAAGCCCAGCACGTCGCGGTAAAACCCCAGCGCCCGGTTCAAATCAGTGACTTGCAGATGAATGTGGCCGATGCCAGTACCAGCCGGGGCGGCGTATTTTTCTAAATCAGCCATGTAGTGCGTTTGAGCAGTCAGTCTAAAGCATTTTACGCGCCCAAGCCAAGCCAGCCGAAACCCCAGCCAGAAAAAGTCCCAGACAGGCGCGCAGCGCCGTCATCCGTTAAATCTGTTAAATCCGTTCGAATCTGCGGTCCTTATTTAAACGGCACATTCATCCCGCTCTCCTTCATCATGCTTTGCGGGGCCAGGGTCTTCACAATATTGGCCTTGAGGGTCAGCTTGGTATCGCCGTTCAGGTCGTTGGAGTTGATGACGGCGGCGTCGCTCACCTGGCCGAGCTGCTGCTGGGTGTAGAGCAGCTCGATGATGGCGGTTTGGCCGGGGGCGATGGGAGCGGGGGTGGCTTTGTAATTGATGCAGTAGCAGCCCGAAGTGAGGGCGCCCAGCTCCAGGGGCGTTTTGCCGGTGTTGCGGATAGTGAAGCGGGCCGTAGGCTGCTGCCCGGCCTCCATCTTGCCAAAGTCGTGGGTGGTGCGGTCAATCACGAGGCGGGGCGAGCGGGCCAGCTCGGCGGGCGTGAGCGTGGGGCGCATCTCGTCTTTGGTGAGGACGGTACCCTTGATGGTAAGAACTTTGCTGC
>JANXUO010000482.1 GCA_025356245.1 Hymenobacter sp. | reverse complement strand
GGGGGGGGGGGGGGGGTTGTAGCGGGCGGGGTTGAGGTGCAGGCGGGCCACGAGGGTTTCAAGGGCCGGGCGGTCGGCTTCGATGAAGAAGCTATTGGGGGCCGCGAGGCGGTCGGCGTAGTGGCGGGCAATAAGGTCGTCCTGGGGGTAGCGGCGCAGCAGGCGCTGCCACACAGTGCGGTCAGCCACGCGGGGCAGGTAGCTGTTGAGCAGGGCCTCGCGCTCGGCAGCCAGGCGGCCAGGCGGCAGCCCGGCCAGGGTTTTGACGGCCGTGTCGAAGTCCTTGAGTTCAAACGACACCTGGCCTTGCAGCAGCAGGGCGTCGGGCAGGTTGGGGTAGGTGGGGTACTCGGCCCGCAGCAGGTTGAGCAGCTGCTCGGCCTCGGGCCACTGGCCGAGGCGGGCGGCGGCGAAGGCCGCCAGGTAGGCCGCATCGGCGGCCCGCTCGAAATGAGCGGCGGGGGCGGCCAGCGGCTCCAGGGCGGTCAGGGCAGGGGCGTACCGGCCCTGGTCGAGCTGGGTTTTGGCCTCGCGGTAGTGCAGGGCTTGGATGGCCTGGGTTTCGGCCTTGCGGGCGGGCGTGAGCGGCGCTTTGGCGGGTGCTTTGGCAGGGGCCTGGGCCGCCGCGGGGGCGGCCAGGGCCAGCAGCGTGCTCAGCAGCAAGCCAGATACGAACGATG
This sequence comes from Hymenobacter sp., assembly GCA_025356245.1. Taxonomy (GTDB): domain Bacteria; phylum Bacteroidota; class Bacteroidia; order Cytophagales; family Hymenobacteraceae; genus Hymenobacter. Next base: position 8,184 of record JANXUO010000482.1, on the reverse strand, counting down.
GGGAAGGCAACGAAAACAAAGGCTGGGCAACGCCCCGGTGGGTTGGGCGCCCGGCAAAAGTACAACGGCCAGCAGTGGCTGCCTTGCTGCCCCGCCCAACGCCCGCGCTGGACGTGCCGCGCCGCAGCGGCACTGCCCCGTAATGATAGTATTACTTTCAAATCGGACGGCCTGCACTACCTTTACAGCCGGGTTTCCTACTCATCCCACTTTAATGCACCCCACCCCACCCCAAATTGCCGGCATGAATTACCCCCAGCCCACCCCCATCACCGTTGCCCTGGGCGACGGCATCGGCCCCGAAATCATGACCGAAACCCTGCGGATGCTGGCCGCCGCCGGGGCTGCCCTGGTCCCCGAATTCATCGAAGTAGGGGAGGCCCAGTACTTGGCGGGGCATTCGTCGGGCATCGGCCCCGAGGCGTGGGACAGCCTGCGCCGCACCGGTATTCTGCTGAAAGCGCCCATTACCACGCCACTGGGCGGCGGGTATAAAAGCCTGAACGTGACGCTGCGCAAAACCCTGGGCCTCTACGCCAACGTGCGCCCCACCCGTTCGCTGGCCCCCGCCGTGGCCACCAAGCACCCGGTGCTGGACGTGGTGATTGTGCGCGAAAACGAGGAAGACCTCTACGCGGGCATCGAGCATCAGCACACTCCCGATGTGGTGCAGTGCCTCAAAATTATTACCCGCTCGGGCTGCGAGCGCATTGCACGCTACGCCTTCGAATACGCCCGCACCAACGGCCGCCGCCGCATTACGTGCATGACGAAGGACAACATCATGAAGCTCACCGATGGGCTGTTTCACCGGGTGTTTGACGAAGTGGGGCGCGAGTACCCCGACATTGCGCAGGAGCACCAGATTATCGACATCGGTGCCGCCCGCCTCGCCGACACCCCTGAGCGCTACGACGTGGTGCTGACCCTCAACCTCTACGGCGATATTATTTCCGACATCGTGGCCCAGATTGCGGGCTCCGTGGGCCTGGCCGGCTCCAGCAACATTGGGCAGGGTGGGGCCTTGTTCGAGGCCATTCACGGCTCGGCCCCCGACATTGCCGGGCAGGACGTGGCCAACCCCAGCGGCTTGCTGCAAGCGGCCGTGCTCATGCTGCGCCACATTGGCCAGCCCGTCGTGGCCGACCGCCTGCACAACGCCTGGCTGCGCACCCTGGAGGATGGCCTGCACACGGCCGACATCTTCCGCGTGGGCCAGAGCCGCGAAAAAGTAGGCACCCGCGCCTTTGCCGATGCCGTGATTGCCCGCTTAGGCCAACTGCCGGAGCTGCTGGCTCAGCCAGTTGCTGCGGTTGCCCCAATTGCGCCCGCGCCCACCGTGCCGGCCCCGGCCGCCCCTGCCGCGCAACGGCCGCCAGTGGTGCAAACACTGGTGGGCATCGACGTATTTCTGCGTTGGGCCGATGGCACGCCCGACCTCCTGGGCCAGCAGCTAACGGCTTTGTCGGGTAGAAACGTGCGCCTGAAGCTCATCACCAACCGGGGCGTAAAGGTCTATCCCGATGGCCATCCCGAAACCACCTGCACCGACCACTGGCGTTGCCGCTTCGTGGCAGCCACGGCCCAGCCCGGTCCGCCGCCCACCTACCCCGAGTTGGTTTTCGATGCCTTGCTCGACTTGCAGCAGCGCCTGAGCGCCGCCGGGCTGCAAATCGTCAAAACGGAAAACCTGTACCTGTTTGATGGCGAGCGCGGTTTCTCGCTCGGGCAAGGCGAGTAACGGCGGGGCCAGGCGGGTTGGCAATTGTTTCCGGGGCGGGGCACCTTCGAGCGGCGTAGCGGCCGGCCCCTGCGTGCATCGTCCGAAAAACCGCGCTAAACACCTTTTGGGTGGGCCGGGCGGGCGTTTCTTTGTGCCTTGCCTTTTGCCCCCTCATGCCCCCCGTCCTTCGCCCCGCCCTCAACCCCAACCTGTACTTGCGCGACCCGCAGGCCACGGCCCTGGGCCGCCGCCTGCTGGCCGAAAGTGTGCTGCTGCTCGATGGCATCGGTTTCGAAGCCTTCACCTTCAAAAAGCTGGCGGCCGTGCTGGCTTCCACCGAAGCCTCGCTGTACCGCTATTTTGAGAACAAACACCAGCTGCTGACCTATCTCGTGAGCTGGCACTGGGTGCGGCTGCGGTTTCGGGTGCGCCTGGCCCAGCACCCCCGTACCGACCCCCGCCAGCGCCTGCGCCAAGCCCTGGCCACTCTCTGCGAACCCCGGCCCGACGACCCCGCCACTGCCGGCTTCGACGAAGCGGCCCTCTACCGGGTGGTGCAGGCAGAGGCCAGCAAGTCGTACCTCACCAAAAGCGTGGACGATGACAACCGCGCCGGGCTTTTTGCCGAGTACAAGGGCCTGGCCGCCGAGCTGGCGGCCGTGCTGCTGGCCCTCAACCCCGGCTACCGCTACCCCCACGCCCTGGCCAGCACCCTGCTGGAAGCAGCCCGCAAGCAGTCGTTTTTTGCCCGGCACCTGCCTTCGCTCACCGAAACTACTCCGGTGCTGGAGTTTCTGGAACACCTGGCGCTGGCCGCGCTGGCGTAGGGCCGGGGCCGGGCCGGGGCCGGGGTGGAACGAATTGTTCGAAGGCATTCGTCTGGCCAGTGGCCGTACTTCATGAATTTTGAGTGAGGGTGCCCGACCTTTGCCGCACCGCGCGGGCTTCCCCCTTGCTCTTTTCTATGACCGAACCCTCTCACTTAACGCCCGTGCAACGCCTGTTCCGGCTGTTGGCGGCCGAAAAGCGCGATATTCTTTACCTCTACGTGTACGCCGCGTTGGCGGGCGTCATCAGCCTGAGCCTGCCGCTGGGGGTGCAGTCCGTCATTGGTTTTGTGAGCAGCGGGGCGGTGAGCACCTCGCTGGTGGTGCTGATTGGGCTGATTGTGTTGGGCACCCTGCTCGTGGGCGGCCTGCAAATTATGCAGGTGTATTTGGTGGAGTACATCCAACAGCGGCTGATGGCGCGGGTGGCCCTCGACTTTGCCGTGCGCCTGCCCAGGGTGCGGGTAGAGGCCCTGGACGGCGAGTACCTGCCCGAGCTCATGAACCGCCTGCTCGACGTGCCCACCCTGCAAAAGGGCCTTACCACGGTGCTGGTGGAGTTTTCGGCGGCGGCCCTGCAAATTTTGTTTGGGTTGGTGCTGCTCTCGTTTTACCACCCCATTTTTATTGCTTTCGGGCTCATGCTGGTGCTGCTGCTGTACCTGCTGCTCTATTTTACGGGGCCCAAGGGCCTGCGCACCAGCGTGGTCGAAAGCCAGTTTAAGTACCGCATTGTGGCCTGGCTCGAAGACGTGGCCCGCACCGTGGGCAGCTTCCGGCTGCCGGCCCGGCAGGGCCTGGCCTTGGGCCGCACCGACGATTTGCTCAACGGCTACCTGGCGGCCCGCGCCTCGCACTTCCGGGTGCTGCTGACGCAGAGCTGGGGGTTTGTGGCCTTCAAAACCCTCATCACGGCTGCGCTGCTCAGCATTGGCTGCTGGCTGCTCATCAGCAAGCAAATCAACATCGGCGAGTTTGTGGCGGCCGAAATCGTGATTATCCTCACCATCGGGGCCGTCGAGAAGCTCATTCTCAAGCTTGATGTGGTGTACGACGCCCTGACTTCGCTCGACAAGATTGGCCACGTGCTGGACGTGGAGCTGGTGGCCCCGGCCCTGGGCACGGCCCCGCTGCCGCCGCTGGCCGCCGGGCAGCCCGCCGGCCTGGCCGTGGATGTGCGCGCCCTCGGCTACGCCTACCCCCAGGCCGCGCACGCTACCCTCACCGGCTTCAACCTGACCCTGGCCCCCGGCGAGCACCTGGCCCTGGCCGGGGCCGACGGCGCGGGCAAAACCACCCTGTTGCGCCTGCTGGCGGGGCTGCTCGACGGTTACACCGGCCAGCTGGCCTACGGCGGCCTGCCCCTGGCCAACCTTAGCCCCGACGCGCTGGCCGCCGCCGTGGGCGACAACCTGGCCCACCAGCACCTGTTTACGGGCACGGTGCTCGAAAACATTACCCTCGGCCAGCCCCACCTCACGGCCACCGACGCTGCCTGGGCCGTGGAGCTCGTGGGCCTGCGCGACAACCTTTACGCCCGCCCCGACGGCTTGCTCACGGCCGTGGGCCCCGGCCACCCGCTGGGTGCGGGCGTCACTCAAAAGCTGCTGCTGGCCCGCGCTTTGGTGCACCGCCCCCGCCTGCTGCTGCTCGACCACCTGCTGCCCGCCGCCGCGCTGGCCGAACGCGGCCGCATCCTGCGCCGTCTGCTGGCCCCCGACCTGCCCTGGACGCTCATCCTCGGCACCACCCAGCCCGAGTTGCTGGCCCAGTTTGCCCGCGTGGCCGTGATGCACGAAGGCCGCCTGGTGGCCGAAGGGCCGTTGGAAACCGTGCGCCAGCACCCGGCGTTGCGGGCCCTGCTGGGCAATTGAGGAAGCTGTTAGCTGATGGCTGGTGGCTGCTGGCTGGTAGCACCAACCCACCCGCCACGCCGCCCAAAACCCCGCCCGGCGTACCCGAAACCCCGGAAATAGCGCCGGGAACTGCATTGAGAGCGCCGGGAACTGCTTCGGACACGCCAGCAGTTGCATCGGGTGCGCCGGGCAAAGCATCGGGTGCCCCGGGGAAAGCATCGGGTGCCCCGGTTGCTGCTTCGGGTGCTCCGGGGGCAGCATCGGGAACTCCGGCAGCCGCTTTTGGAATGTAGTAGAACCAAAAACCAGTAACCAGCCCCTCAATCGCCACGCCGTGCCCCGGCCGTCAGCCGCGCCAGCGGCGTATCCGTTCCATCCGTTAAATCCGTTCGAATCTGCGATGCCTTTTGCCGAACATCCTTCTCCCGAAACCTTGCCCGAAGCCGGGCGCTTCACGGCGTTTGCGCGGGTGCGCACCCCGCAGGCCGGGCGCACGCTGGCCCGCTGGGCGGCCGGCCTGGGCCTGCTCGTGTTTGCCGGCGGCTTCCTGCCCTGGACGCAAAACATCCGCTCGACCGGCGAGCTGACGACGCTGCGGCCCCAGGACCGCCCCCAAACCGTGCCCAGCACCATTGCCGGCCGCATCAAAAGCTGGCGCGTGCAGGAAGGCCAGCTCGTGCAAAAGGGCGACACCCTGGCCGAGATTGTGGAGGTGAAGGACAAGTACTTCGACCCCCAGCTGCTGGCCCGCACCCGCGAGCAGCTGCAAGCCAAAATCAACGGCCTGCGCGAGAACACCGCCAAAACCGCCGCCCTCGGCGGGCAGCAAACGGCCCTGCGGGCGGCGCTGGCCGCCAGCCTGGCCAAGGCCCGCAACAAGGTGCGGCAGGCGGCCTTCAAAATAAAATCCGATAGGGCCGACCTCGTGGCCGCCCAGGCCGACTACGCCATTGCCCAGCGCCAGCTCGAGCGCCAGGAGTACCTCTACAAGCAGGGCCTTAAGAGTTTGACGGAGCTGGAGCAGCGCCGCCTCAAGTTTCAGGAGAGCGCGGCCAAGCTCCAAAGCGTGCAAAACAAGCTCGGAACTTCGCAGCAGGACGCCCTCAACGCCGACCTGGAGCTGACCTCGCTCGACGCCGACTACGCCGACAAGCTGGCCAAGAGCGAGAGCGACCGCCGCTCGGCCAGCAGCTACCAGTTCGACTCGGAAGGCCAGATTGCCAAGCTCCGCAACGAGCTGGCCAACCTCAGCATCCGGGCCGGCTACTACTTCATCACGGCCCCCCAAACGGGCTACGTGGTGCGGGCCCTTAAGCAGGGCGAGGGCGAGATGGTGAAGGAGGGCGAAGACCTGGTGCGCCTCATGCCCGCCAACCCGGTGCTGGCCGCCGAGCTGTACGTGCGGCCGATGGACATTCCGCTGCTGCGGGTGGGCCGCCGGGTGCGCCTGCAGTTCGACGGCTGGCCGGCGCTGGTGTTCACGGGCTGGCCGGGCAGCAGCTTCGGCACCTTTGGGGGCGTGGTGCAGGTGATTGACAACATCGACAGCGGCGGGCAGTACCGCATTCTGGTGACGCACGAGCCCGGCACCGAGGCCTGGCCCGCGCCCCTGCGCGTGGGCAGCGGCGTGTACGGCTGGGCCCTGCTCGACGACGTGCCGGTGTGGTATGAATTGTGGCGGCAAATCAACGGTTTCCCCCCCAACTACGTGGGCGACGCCGGCAAGTACCCGGCCGGCAAGGCGGGCCAGGAGGAGAAAAAGGCTAAACCCAGCGGCGATGAAGAATAAGGAGGTAGCGCCAAGCCTTCGCTTGGCGCGCAAGGCCGTTGAACGGGGGATGAAGGCAGTACGCGCCAAGCTAAGGCTTGGCGCTACCTTGCTGTTCCCCCTGCTTGCCCACGCCCAAACCACCCCGCCGCCGTACCTCAAAGCGGGCCCGCGCCCCACGGGCACGTTTGCGCCCGGCAGCACCGGCGCCGGCGGGGCCGCGCCCAGCCAGGGCTTGCCCAGTGCCGGGCCAGTGGCGGCCCCGGCGGCGGCGGCGGCCCCGGCGGCCGATTCGGTGGCGGTGCCCTTCGGGGAGTTTCGGCGGTTGGTGGCCGACTTTCATCCCGTGGCGCGGCAGGCGGGGCTGGCTTCGCAGCGGGCGCAGCTCGATATTCAGCAGGCGCGGGGCGCGTTCGACCCCAGCCTCAACGCCAAATACTACGGCAAGCAGCTCGCCGGCAAGGACTATTACCACGACTGGGAAACGTACTTGCGCGTGCCCACCTGGTTTGGGGTGGACGTAAAGGCCGGCTGGGACCGGGGCGTGGGCGACTACCTCAACCCCCAGGACTACACCGCCAACAGCGGCCTGAGCTACGTGGGCCTGAGCGTGCCCCTGGGCCAGGGCCTGCTGATGGACGAGCGCCGCACGGCCCTGCGCGTGGCCCAGGCCCTCGTCGGAATGGCCGACGCCGAGCGCCGCGCCGCCCGCAACAAGCTGCTGCTTTCGGCCAGCAAAGACTACTGGGAGTGGGCCCTGGCCGCCCAGCGCCTGCGCCTGCTGGTGGCCAACGAGCGGGTGGCGGCCGTGCGCTTCGCCGCCACCCGCCAGCGCGTGCTGGCCGGCGACCTGGCCCCGATTGACTCGGTGGAGGCCCTCACCGAGCTGCAAAACCGCCAGGGCCAGCGCGTGGCCGGCCGGGTGCAGTGGCAAAACGCGGGCCTCGTGGCCGGCAGCTACCTCTGGGATGCCGACGGCCGCCCCCGCGAGCTGCCCGCCGCCGCCCAGCCCCAGGCCCTGCTGCCCGCCGCCGCCTGGCGCCCGCTGCCGCCCGACACCCTGGCCGCCCTGGCCGCCCAAGCCCAGCAAACCCACCCCGACCTGGCCAAAACCCGCGCCAAGCAGGTGCAGCTCGGCCTCGAAAACCGCCTGCTCGCCAACAAGCTCCTGCCCAAGCTCGCCCTCGACTACAACCTGCTGCTGCCGGGCCAGCCCTTCGCCCTCGAAGGCAGCGCCCGGCCCTTTGCGGGCGGCTACGCGGCCAACAACTACAAGCTGGGCCTGAGCTTTGCCTACCCCGTGTTGCTGCGGGCCGAGCGCGCCAAGCGCCAGCTCAACCAGCTCAAGCTGCGCGACACCGGCTTGCAGCTCGACACCGACCAGCGCCAAATCGGCATCGGCCTGCAAGCCGCCGCCAACGACTGGCAGGCCCTGCTCGAACAGCTCGCCATCCAGCAGCAGGCCGTGCGCAGCTACGAAACTTTGCGCAACGGCGAAATCATCCGCTTCGACAACGGCGAGAGCACGGTGTTCCTCGTCAACTCGCGCGAAGCCAGCTTGCTCGCCGCCCGCCAAAAGCTGGCCGAGCTGCAAGCCAAGTATGCCCAAACGCAGGCGCAAGTGCGCTTCGCGGCGGGCGGCGGACTTTGAGCGGAAAGGCGGTCAAGCTCCCCTCCTCAGACGAGGAGGGGACGTTTCGGCGCAGCCGAAACTGGGGTGGTTGATGGCGTATGCTGCCCCAGAACGACTCGCGTTGAACGGTGCCTCAGCAACCCCACCTTCTTAACTGTTCAACGTCATTGGCGCGAGTCGTTCAACGCCATCAACCACCCCAGTTTCGGCTGCGCCGAAACGTCCCCTCCTCGTCTGAGCTACCGTGTACACACAATTCCTCGTGCCAGTTTCCAGCCGTCATATAGTCGTTGAAAGTATTGCCACCCATGCGTGAGTGTAATGACCCCTGGGGGTCGTTGGCTGGCCAGCCCGCTCCAGCCCCCGAGTCGGGCGAT
>JANXUO010000434.1 GCA_025356245.1 Hymenobacter sp. | reverse complement strand
CCACGGCCTGCGGCGAGGAGGGCGAAACGATTGAGGAAGTGTACGAGCCCTTCCTCATCCAGGAGGGCTACATCAAGCGCACGGCGCGGGGCCGCGAGGCCACCGAAGCCGCCTACCAGCACCTGGGCCGGATGCTGCCCCAGCATATGCGCGGCAATAGCACCGATTTGTTTGCTGAGATTACCAGCTGAGATTGATTGGATTTTTGGAAAGGAACGCGCCGCTGCCAGCGGCGCGTTTTTTTGTTTTCGGCCGTATCTTTCAGCAATGGAAATGCAACAACTCATCAGCGAAATAACGACCCTATCCGCCAGTGCCCGGCAGGAACTGGAGCAGTTTCTGGTAGACTTGAAATGGCGCTATGCTCAACTTGCACCCCCCACCGAAAACGAACTGGAGAAGTGGCGTGACCCAGAATTTTTCGGAATGTATGCTGACCGCAAGGACATGGAAGACAGCACCGAGTACATTCGCAAGCTCAGGGATGAACAATGGAACAAACGATAAACGTGCGGGTATGCCTCGATTCGGACGTGCTGATTGAGGTACAACGTGGAAACGAAGATGCGCTCCAGCAATTGGTTTTTGCCGAACGCCTGGGGCCGCTAGCCATTAGCGTAGTCGTACGAATGGAGCTGACCATCGGCAGCCGCAACAAGGAAATGCTGGCCCGTACGCACAAGCTGTTGCGGCGCTTTCAAGTGCTACCTCTGAACGAAGAAATTTCGGTTACGGCCGATGCCCTCGTCACGCAGTTTCACCTCAGCAACGGAATGCGGCTGGCTGACGCCCTGATAGCCGCCACGGCCCTGGCACACGACGCACCGCTGCTTACGCGCAACCAGCGCGATTTTCGGTTCATCCCCGGCCTCAAGCTGTTGCCTTATCCGCCCACTGCCTGATGCTGCTCCGCGCCGACTGGACGCCCTACGTCAAGCGCCGGGCCGCCGAGCTGGGCTTTATGGCCTGCGGCATTTCGCGGGCCGAGTTTTTGGCAGACGAAGCCCCGCGCCTCGAAACCTGGCTGCACCGGCAGATGCACGGCCGCATGGGCTACATGGAAAACCATTTCGACAAACGCCTCGACCCGCGCTTGCTCGTGGACGGCGCCAAGTCCGTCATTTCATTGCTGCTGAACTACTACCCCGCTCCGGAAACCCAGCAGCCGGACGATACACTTAAAATCAGCAAGTACGCTTACGGGCGCGACTACCATTTCGTCATCAAAGACAAGCTCAAAACGCTGCTGGCCGATATGCAGCGCGAAATTGGCGACATTGGCGGGCGCTGCTTCGTCGATTCCGCCCCGGTGCTGGACAAGGCCTGGGCCAAGAAAAGCGGCTTGGGCTGGGTGGGCAAAAACAGCAACCTCATCACGCCCGGCGCGGGTTCGTTTTATTTCATTGCCGAACTGATTGTGGACGTGGAGCTGGACTACGACGGGGCCATCCGCGACTACTGCGGCACCTGTACCAAGTGCCTCGACGCTTGTCCCACGCAGGCCATTACCGAGCCCTACGTCGTGGACGGCTCTAAGTGCATCAGCTACTTCACTATCGAACTGAAAGACCAGATTCCCGCCGAAGTAAGCGGGCAGTTTGGCAACTGGGTATTCGGCTGCGACATCTGCCAGGATGTGTGCCCCTGGAACCGCTTCGCCAAGCCGCACAACGAGCCGCAGTTTGAACCCGCGCCGGGTCTAACCAATTTGACAGCCAGCGACTGGCGCGAAATCACCCACGAATTATTTACCGAGCTTTTTCGCCAATCGGCGGTGAAGCGCACCGGCTATGCGGGCCTGCAACGCAACATCCGGTTTGTGGCCCACGAGGTAGTAGCAGCGCCGCCCGGAGCAGCACCTGCTACAGCGCCGCCGGGTAGCCCGGCCCCATGAGCAAAGCTTGCGGGTTGCCGAACACGCGCTTGAGCACCCGCCGGTAGAGGCGCGAAAACTGCTGGTAGCACCACTCCCTAAACTCCGCCAAATCGAGTGGCAGCACGAGCTTGTAGGCTTTGCGTAGCTCCTTCTCAAACAACGACCGGCTGAAACTAACTTTCAGCAAAATCATTTTTGTGTATTCAAGCATGGCGGGGGCTGATAGGAAGAGAAAAAAAAAGCGCAAACAGCGTGGCGTTGCTGCCCCCATTGCACCGGGTAGCGGGGCTTTGGGCTACGAAAGATAGTAAAAATTTCGGGCATTACCAAGCAGCCCACTAACCGTCCGCAATCGATTGGGGGAGCATCACGCAAAAAGAACGGCCAGAGCCGTTCTTTCGGGGTACAAGGCCAAAATCTTGCACCTACCCGGCGCTTGGCGCTCGCCTGTCAGACCACGAATAAATTGAGGGCTGCCTGCGCCACGGCGGGGGCAATGGGTTCGTCGAAGGCTTCGGCAACGGCCGAAGCCTGCACTGCGTTGCCATCGACGAAGGCCAATAGCTTGGGGAAAGAAATGGGCACGTTGTTGAATACCAACTGACGCTCAATTTCTTCGCCTAGCGAAGTGGCCGCTACCAAGGCTGCGGGTGGGGTGGGCATGAGAGCCGGAAAGCCGGCAGTGGGCCAGTTTTTCACGGTGGCACCCTGCTCCCGGCGCAGGGTGCGCAGGTGCGAGGCGTGGCGGCTTTCGACAGGTAATAGCTGGATGGCCGCCGTGTGCAACAGCCGTTGCGCGTACAGCGCGGGCAACACCCCCTGGCACAAGCGCCCGCCCGCATCGGCCAGCTGCTGGGCCAACTCCAAAAACTGCGGATAAGCCGTGAGGGCACCCGGAAACAGGACGGGATTGGCGGCCACGCCGCGCCGACCGCTGAAATCAAAAACCGGCGCAGGCGGCACCGTTGCGCTGCTTTCGGTGAGCGCACGGGCAAACAAGGCAATGTGCGCCTGGCACTGAGCCTGCATGGTCTGAAAATCGGCTGTTTTAGCGGTTGGAATTAAGCCGCTAACGGCCAGGCCCTGCGCGTATAAATCGGCTTGGGTACGCGCCAACTGCAACAGCAGCAGCACCGCATCGAGCGGAGTGTTGAGCGTGCCGGCAGCGGCGGGCGTGGTGGGCAGCAAGGCCGCCGGCACGGCCGCCGCCGCTGTGCGCCAGCCGGCTTGCGCGAGCCGGGCCAGCGAAGCGCGACGGGTGGCGGGCGCACTGGCCGCAGGGGCAGCAAGCTGGTCGATAAGTGCTAGTAGCTTCATACTAAATTCAGTCTGATAGGAGCCCGTCGGCTCGGGCCAAATGCTGGTCAGTCGGGCAATTGGCCGGTTTTTACGGGCATGGCAGCGGGTTCGCTTCGCAGGCTAAAGTCTGCGAAGCGGCAGCAAAAAATGCTGACTAAACAGTGGGCAAATTGGCTACTGAAATGACAATCGGGGCGGTGAAAGCCGCCGTAGCGGCAATGCCCGCAGTGGGCGTAAGGGTGCGGTTGAGTCCGGCCGTCACGGCATCGGGGCCGGCAAAAGTGCCGGGAGAAGCTAAATCGCGCACCAAGGCCGCATGACGGCCCTCGACCGACAACATTTTGGCCAGCAGCACCCGCAACTGAAAAGTGCTGAACAGGGGCAGGGCCCCCACCAAAGCAGCTACGCCCAAATCTTCGAGCTGTTGGGCGGCGGCCAGCACCCCGGCGCGGGTGGTGAGCGTGAATGAAGTGAAGACGAAAGGCAGGGGCGGCAGGTAGTTATTGCCAAGAGCGAAAGACAGCGCCTGCCGCTGCACTACTTCGTGGTCGTGCAGGTCGGCAAAGAAGGTTTTGTCGGCGGCGGTGAAGTCACTGGGGTAAGCCGCTACCACTTTGGTGTAGAACGCGGCTTGCAACTGCTTGAACAGGAAGCAGTAATTCAGCAGGCCGGTTTCGCCGGCTTGCAGTGTGATGAGGTTGGGGTCGGGGGGCACCACGGGCTCGGGCGCATCTTTGCCGCAGCCCGCCAGCACCAGCGCTGCCGAGGCGGCCGAAGCGCCGGCCACCCGCAGAAAAGTGCGGCGGCGCAGGGCGGTGCCCAACTGCGTTTCCGTTGGTGCTGACACCGGTACATTCTCAAAATCAGTCATTCTTCGCAGTAGTCTTCTGTGGGCAGCGGCCTGGGCGGCCGAGGCGGAACGTAGTTGCAAAGATACGGCCGGGGCTGCGTCCCAAAACACAAAGGCCAGCCCCGCGAATGCGGGGCTGGCCTTTGGCAAACACTACTTTGTGGGTTACATTACCAAACCACCGGCGCGCATGGCGTCAAGCACTTCGGCAGCCTGCAGGTACTCGTCAAACGAAGCCGCAGCGTCGTCGGCGCTGTACGTAGCGCCAAGCTGCGTCCGGATGTCAACACCCGATTGCGTGGTGTTGTCCTCGCGGGGGCTGGGGCCCGCGTAGGGCGGCAGCGCAATGGTAACACCGCCGTAAGTGAAGCTGGTGGGCGCCGTAGCGGGGGTTATGCCGTTTTTGTAGGCCGGACCAGCCGGGTTAGGCAAAGCCGAATCGGCTACGGTAATCCACGGCTTGCTGGTCGTGACACCGCGGTTGTAGCGCATGTATCGAACGTGGGCCGCGTGACGGGCTTCCATCGAGTGAATTTTCAGGGCTACGGTTAGTAATTCGGTACCAAGCAACTCGGGCGCGCGGCCTTTGTAGGCCCGCACTCCGGTATCTTCCAGCACCTGGGCCACCAGCAACTGTGTGTCGTAGCTGGTGCCGAAATTCGGGATGGCCGACGCATTGAAGCGAATGCCGCTGAAAGGCGTACCGCCGTTAGCACGCACGGCACCGCCGGTGCGCGTACCGCCCATGCCGGCTGCACCAGCAAGCAAGTCCACGTGCTGGTCTTCGTGGGTTTTAATTTTGTTGATGGCAGCTACTGCCGGCGTACCGGCCGGAATCTGACCCGCTGCAATCAGCTGCGCGTAAAAGTCAGCTTCGAGCAGTTCCAGGGCCAGGGCGTAGTTCAGCACGTCCTTGGCGTCGGTTTTGATGCCGGTTTCGCCGGCGTAAGCTTTGTTGAACAACGCACTTACGAAAAGCGGCGTGGCAGCCATTGCGGTGCGTTTGGCACCGGTGCCGAGTGCGTTAAACACGGCACGGCGGGAGTCGAAGCGGCCGAGCAGGTCGGCATCCACTTCGGCAAGCTGGTCAATGATTTGAAAGAAGTTCATGGCAAAGAGAAGTTACGAGTGGAAATAAATTAAACGCCTACGGTGCTGCCGTCCAGTTTTTCCTTGACGAACGTCTGGGCGATGGGAAGCACCTGCGCCGGGGTCATGGCTTGGTCGAGGCCGCTGGCATCGGCCGTGTCCGAAAACGTGCCGTTCTGAATCAGGTCGCGCACAAAAGCAGCGTGACGGGCTTCAACCGACACAATCTGGCCAGCAATGACGAGGTAAGCCGCCGTTTTGATGAGCTTGCCGGCACCGTTGTAAGCGGCTACGCCCAAGTCTTCGAACGCCATGGATGCATTCAGCACGCCCAATTTGTTCGAGCCAGCGGCCGTAACACGCTGGGTAAAGTCAATGCCCGAAAAGTCAGGAGTCAGGTTTTGGAGCAGCTTGCTGGCCCCGGCATCGCGGGTGATGGCAGCCTTGAAGAAGTCACGGTGAATGGCTTCGTGGGCAGCTACTTCGTTGAAATAATCTTTCTCAAATTGCGTGAGGCCAACGCCACCAACCGGTGTAACCGCCTTCACCTGAGCGTAGAATGCAGCCTCAAGCTGCTCCAGGGCATAGGCGTAGTTGAGGACACCCACATCGCCAGCACCGAGGCTGATGCCGTTGTTGACGGGAGCGGTTTCATCGTCTTTTTTGCAACCGGCCAATACCAAGGCCGTGGCCCCGGCGGTAGCGCCAGCGTACATGAAAAATGAGCGCCGTTTGATGGGCGTGTACAGCGGCTGGGCGAAGTTCGCTTCGTCGGAGCCACTCGTGTGCGGGTTGTGCGACATGAGAAAATTTGAAATGGGTGAGAGAACACGGATTTAAAAGCACCAAACTGCGGCAGTATCGATTGGAAAAAGCCAACCCAAGAGGACCGCGCTTCAGGCTAATTGCGGTCAGATACGGCGTGGACGGGTAAGTGGATGCAAGGAAGGTGAAAAAACCGCCATTTAAGGCTACCGGGTATCCCGTGTAAATGCATCAAAGGCATGAAGCGGATGCTACAGCTTAATTTTAGGGTCACAAAAAAATTAATTTGGGCAAGCTGTGGTACTGGTTGGGGTTGGGCGCGAGCTTGGGCGTGATGCTGCCAGCCGCTGGGCAAGGGCCTGTCGCGCCTGCACCCGAACTGCGCCTGCTGCCCGGCGCCACTAGTATTGCCGTGACCGACACCTTTGTGCTAGGTTTCCGGCTACGCGGCATGGCGCTGGAGAACTATTCCAATTTTCCTGATTTAGAAGGATTTAAAAAGGCCGGCCGCCGCCGCACCACCACCACTAGGCTGGGGCAGGGCCGCCGCTTCACAGAGCTGACGGTACGCCAAGGCTACGTGCCCTACGGCGAAGGTGAAGCCAGCATCCGTCCGTTTCAGTTGGTGGTGAACGGGCGAACTCTGCGCTACCCCGGCGGCACGGTGCGCGTTGGCCCCGCCCCGGAGGCCCCGTTACCCGCCGCCACTGGCGACCTCGACAAGCTGTTTGGCAAGCCCAAGCCCGCCCTCTACGAGGAACTGCCCGACCGCGCCTACCTGGCCCTGGAAGCCGACCGCCCCCAAGTGTTTGCCGGCGAGGGCACGCGGGTGGGCCTCTACTTTTACCTGCGCCCAGCCGACCAGGCCCTGCTAGCGTTTCACGATTTTAACGAGCAGCTGCCGCGGCTGTTCAAGCAGTTGCGCCAGCCCACCGCCTGGGAGGTGGCGGCTCCCGACGTCGGCCCTGCCCCCGACACGGTGACCCGCGCCGGGCAGTCTTACCTGCGTTTTCGGCTAGCCGAAAGCACGTATTATCCCCTTACTGCTCAATCGCTGCAATTTCCGCCCCTGGCCCTGACCATGACTAAGTTTCGGGTGCTGAAAAAGCCCGAACCGGGCGTGGACAACCGCCTGCCTACCTACAAAATATACCGGGCACCGGGCCTGGTGGTGGCCGTGCGCCCATTGCTGCCCGCCCCGGCAGGAGCCGCCGCTACCTTGGTGCCCGTCGGCGATTTTCGGCTGTTGGAGGGCATCAGCCGCACCGAGTTTCGGACAGGGCAACCGTTTGTGTATTCGTTTGGGATAGAAGGGCGTGGCAACCTTGCGGGGGTGCTACCGCCTCGTCTGCTTCCCCGACCGGGCCTCGAAAGCTATGGCCCCGAGGTGTTTCAAACCCCCACGGCCGACGGCGGGCGCAAGGTTTTCAAGTATCGACTGGTAGTTCGCCACCCCGGCCCACTGCCCCTCGACAGCCTGTTGCAACTCGTGGTGTTTAACCCCCGCACCGCCCGCTACGATACCCTGCGTCCTGCCCTGCGCCCACTGGTGCAAGGCCCCGTCACCCAGCCGCCCGCGCCCCTCACCTCGCCCGCCGACGACCTTTTTTACGGCCCCGCCCTGGCCAGTGCCAACGCGGAGCTGCAACCACTCGATGCCTTCGCTCAAGCCCGCCGTTACGCCGGTTGGATACTGGCGGGCCTGTTTGTGCTGGCCGTGGGTGGGATAATGAGACGCTGGCGGAGATGAGTTCCCTTGTTTCTTGTTCAAAGGTTCGTCGGGAAGGGCAAAAAAAGAAATGTCTTCAAAAACGACTTAGCGCAACGGCCCAAATCGAAACAATTTTGGCATTTATCCGACAATAACTAGTCCGAAAACAATCAAAAAACCACCATGTCCAACACCTTCGGCACCATTTTTCGCATTACCACTTTTGGCGAGTCGCACGGCGCGGGCATTGGGGTAATAATTGACGGCTGCCCGGCGGGGGTAGGTGTGGAAGCGGCTTACATTCAGGCGGCACTTGACCGGCGGCGGCCGGGGCAGTCGGACCTAACGACGCCGCGCAACGAAGCCGACCGGGTGCAACTGCAATCAGGTGTATTTGATGGCGTTAGCACCGGCACACCTATCAGCCTTTTCATCCCCAACGCCGACCAGCGCTCCGACGATTATAGCCACGTGGCCCACGCCTACCGCCCCAGCCACGCCGATTACACCTACGATGCCAAGTACGGTCGGCGCGACTACCGGGGCGGCGGTCGCTCCTCGGCCCGCGAAACGGCGGCGCGGGTGGCGGCCGGGGCCGTAGCGGCGCAGCTACTGGCCCACTTTGGCGTAACGGTAGCGGCCTACGTATCGGCAGTGGGCGAGGTAGAAGTGCCCCTGGGCTACGAGGAGTTGGATTTGAGCCTCATCGACAGCAACCCCGTGCGCTGCCCGCACCCGGCCACCGCCGCGCTCATGGAAGCCCGCATCCGCGCCGCACAGGCCGCGCACGACACAGTGGGCGGCATCGTGACGGGTGTGGCGTTTGGAGTGCCGCCGGGCCTGGGCGAGCCAGTATTTGATAAGCTGCCGGCCGTGCTGGGCCACGCGCTGCTCAGCATCAATGCCGTGAAAGGCTTCGAGTTCGGCTCCGGCTTCGCTGGTACACAACTGCCCGGCAGCCAGCACAACGACGAATTTTATACTGACGAAACCGGCCGCGTCCGCACCCGCACCAACCACAGCGGCGGCAGCCAGGGCGGCATCAGCAATGGGCAGGACGTATATTTTCGCGTCGCCTTCAAGCCTGTGGCCACCATCCTTCAGCCCCAACAAACCATTAACGACCAGGGCGAGGCCATCACCCTGGCCGGCCGGGGCCGGCACGACCCCTGCGTATTGCCCCGCGCCGTGCCCATCGTGGAGGCCATGACGCAACTCGTGCTGGCCGATTTGCTGCTCCGGGCGCGAGGAAACCGGGTGTAAATGCGTACGCCGGTGTACCGCGCAGCTCCAGCTTCGCGTCGCCGGAACGGCGAATGCTTGCGGAGGCTTACGCTATGTAGTCAAACGACAAGCGCCACAGCCCGCTAAGGGCTGTGGCGCTTGTCGCATGGGAGCAGCATACGCGAGTTAAGCGTTGCGGGTAGCAGAATCAAGTTCAGCACCAACGAGATGCCCAAGGCGTAGCCTACTAATTTCATAAAATCCGGCGGTTGAATGGGCGGCTCTGCAAGCTGCTGGCGGGTCGGGCTGCCCAGGCAGGCCGGCGTATTCGGGCATTGCACCTGCGGCAGAACAACTGCCTCCGCCAACCAACGCTAAGCAACCGCAAAGGACTGCCCCAGCGCCACGCGCCGCCCTCCATGCCAACCCCCACTTCAACGCCGGGCGGCTCTCCGTGCCAGCCCTGGCTGCTGCACCGTCCCCCCGGCCCCGGCCGTACCTTTGCAACCTCGGCCGCCCGGCCACTGTTGTAGCGCTGGTTTTCAACTTTGGTTCGATTGCCTGCCCCGCCCGCTCCCGGCTGGCGGCCACCCAAAACTCATAAACAGCAAGCTCATACTATGTCAGCCGTTTCCATTTACGCCGAAGCCTCGCCCAACCCGGAGAGCATGAAATTTGTCCTCAACTCCAATCTGTTGGTGGACGGGGTAAGCGTCGATTACCCTACCCTCGAAGCCGCCGCCAACTCGCCGCTGGCCCAGGAGTTGTTTGGTTTTGACTACGTGGGCCGCGTTTTCATTGCCCAGAACTTCGTCACCATCACCAAAACCCAGCCTGAAATGACTTGGACGCAGCTCATCCCCGAGTTGCGCCAGTTCCTCAAAAGCTACGTCGAGGCTGGCGGCCCCATTTTCCTCGTGGACCCCGCCGCCGAGCAAAAAGCCGCTCAGGCCGCCAGCGCCGGCGACCCCACCCAGCAGGAAGGCCAGATTGCCCAAAAGGTCATCGACCTGCTCGACAATTACGTGCGCCCCGCCGTGGAGCAGGACGGCGGCAACATCACCTTCAAAAGCTACCACGAAGGCGTCGTCACCGTCAACCTGCAAGGCTCTTGCTCCGGCTGCCCCTCGGCCACAGTCACGCTCAAATCAGGCATCGAAAACCTGCTCAAGCGCATGGTGCCGGAGGTGCAAAGCGTAGTAGCCGAAGGCATTTTGGTGTAACGCGAAACTCCGTTTTGCGTCGCCGGAACGGCGAATAACTTGCGTAAGCTGCCCCAATGCAAAAAGAGCCACATCCCGGCTGGGGTTGTGGCTCTTTTTTGGTTTGAAAAGGCAGCGTAAGCCTCCGCGAGGATTCGCCGTTCCGGCGACGCGAAACGGAGTTTCGCGTTACAGCCCCGACTTTACCGTGAAGTTGCGGGCCACCGTGAAGCCGAAATAAACGTCGCCGCTGAAGAACTGACCGGTGGTTTGGGGCACAAACTGCGGTTCAATCATGGCCTGGGTGTTGGAGAAGAGAAGTTGGAACACGTGGCCGCCGGTTTCGATGTCGAGGCCCAGGCCCAGGGCGTTGCGGTAGGTATCGGCGGTATTGCCGGGCAGCAGGTAAAAGTAGTCGGCCGTGAGGGCCAGGCGCTTGCTGAGCTTCTGCCGCAGGCCCGCGCCCAGGGCGTACACGTCGTTCTGGCCCGTGGGCTGCTCTACGAAATTGCGGTGGATGAGCGTGGGCATGAGCTGCGCCGAAAAGCCGGGGCTGAACTTGCGGGCCAGCAACGCCTGGTACGTATAGCTCACCCGCGAGGCCGTGCTGCGCTCGCCGCCCACCGGGGCCATACCAAACTTTACGGTGGTGATGGCCGTGCCTACCAACAGCGTGAGCGACACCGGCATGGCCCGCGCCCCGGTGCTTTGCTGCAAGGCGCGGTACTTGGCAAAGCCATCGAAGGTTTTGCCGGTGCTGCTGCGGCCCACGCCCAGCGTTAAGCGGTTGCTGAAGCCGTATTCAAACCCCAGCCGCAGCGCCGCCCCGTCGAGACCAAAAAACTCGTAGGCCCCGCTGTTAAGCGCACCAAACCGGTGCTGAATGAGAAAGATAAGGGTGCCGTTGCCCGCCGTTTCCACCGAGTGCGCGTTCACGATGCGGGTGCCCTTAAAGGTCGCGGTCACGACTTCGCGGCGGGCGGTATCGGCGGTTTGCTTTTCGAGGTCGGCCAGCAGGTCGGTTTGGGCGTGGGCGGCCCCAAAGGTCAGGGAGGCCAAACCAGCCAGCGCAAAGCGGGTGAAGAGCTGCATCTAATTAGTGTGATAAAGTGAAGCGGTGGAGCAGGTTGGCAACAGAAGGCACCCAGTGGTGGAGCGGCTTATTTCACGGCGTCGCAGGCCAGCACCACCTTCACGGCCACTACTTTGGCAATACTGTTGCGCACCAGCAGCGGAATTTCAATTTTGTAGTCGGCCGGGGCTAAGTCGAAGCTAGCGGTAGCCAGCAGTTGCCCGTTTTTTAGCTCCAGCGTGGCGGGTGCCGTGATGCGGCGCGTGACGCCGTGGATGGTAAGGTCGCCGGTGGCCTGGGCAGGGTGTGGGCCGGGGGTGGCCAGCGTGGCGGCTGTGGCCCCCGTAAACTGGCCCGTGAAGGTTGCCTTCGGGTATTTTTCCGACTCCAGGTAGTTCTCGTTGAAGTGTTCCTGCATCAGCGCCCGCTTAAACACAAAGCCCGTGATGGGCAGCGCAAACGCCAGCTGCCCGCTGCCCAAGTCCAGCACAGCGGCCACCTGCTGGTTGCGGGCCTCAATGTCTTCGATGGGGCTGGTGGAGAAAAAACTTATAAAGCCCTTTTTCGTCAGGTACTTACTTTGGGCCTGAGCGGGGCTACCAGTGGCCAAGCCCAGCAGCAGGGCCAGCAGGAGAAGGAGAAGCGGGCGCATAACGGCAGCGGCTAGTTTTGGGCGGCACCGGCCGCAATCCACGATTCGACGCGCACCACCTCGCATTCGCTGAGGCGGCTGCCGATGGGGCGGGGCATCCGCACTTCGGGCGGCGTGGCGTCGGTCCACTTGATGGCGCGGAACAGCACCCCGCTGCGGGCGTAGGCCTGCACGGTCACGAAATCGTCGAGGTTCTGGCCGCCGCCCTGGTTCAGGTAGTTGGCCTGGCTGTGGCAGCGGGTGCAGTTGGCCTCGAAGATGGGGCGCACCACCGCCGCGTAGGTAGCCGGGGCTGCCGCCGAAACCCCGCAGGGCATGGGGCCATCGGCACCTTTCTGGTAGGTACAGGCGCTGGCCAGCGCCGCGAGCAGGGCCAGGGCAGGGCCGGTTTTCAGCCAAAAAACAGCCGTTGAGCGCATGAAAGTGAGGAGAACAGATGAATGGCAAGCCCGGTCAGGATTGGCAATGGTAAATGTACGAAGCCGGTAAATGTCATCGGCCTAGGCCAAGGCAAAAAAGGCTGCCCGTTGGGTAACGGGCAGCCTCTTTTCTGATGGGCAGTGGTCGGGCAAATTGCCCGAAGGGCTTCGTCCGGCCACTGCGGCGTATGCTGCCCTGGCACGGCGGGCGCGGGTCGTGTAGCGGCCAGTGGCCGGACGAACCGCTTCGCGGAATTCGCCCGACCACTGACCTACCCAACCCCTCAGCTACCCCAACGCCGGGCCGCTGGCGGTTTGCAGCTTGGGCGCGTCGGCGGCGCTCATGTCGGCGAGGGTTTCGCCGGCGGCGAGGCGCTCGCGCTCCTCCTGGCGGCCGTAGGTGTCGAGGATGATGGGCGTGGCGATGAAGAGCGACGAATACGTGCCGAAGAAGATGCCCACAATCATGGCAAACGAGAACGAGCGCAGCGTTTCACCCCCGAAAATGTAGAGCACCACCACCACCACAAACACGGTGGTGAAGGTAATCATGGTGCGCGAGAAGGTCGAGTTAAGCGCTGGGTTCACGACTTGCGCGAAGGTGAGCTTGGGATTTTCGCGCAGGTATTCGCGTATCCGGTCGTAAATCACCACGGTGTCGTTCATCGAGAAACCGATGATGGTGAGCACGGCGGCCACGAAAATCTGGTCCATCTCGTAGTTCAGGCCGAAGGCGCGGGCAATGGGGTATGAGGCAATAACCAGCAGCGCATCGTGAAAGAGCGAAATCACGGCGGCCATCGAATACTGCCACTTTTCGAAGCGGAAGAGCACATAAACGAAAATACCGAGCAGCGTGAGGGCCAGGCTCAGGATGGAGGTGCGCTTGATGTCGTCGGCAATGGTGGCGCCCACTTTGGAGGTCGATTTGATTTGCGGCGCATCGGCGGCAAACTTGGCCAGACCGCTGTTGAGGGCCGCGGCCACTTTGCCATCGGCGGCGGCGCTTTCATCGTCGGCGAGGTAGCTGGTGGTGACGCGCAAGCGGTTGGGCGCCCCAAATTGCTTCACTTCGAGGCCCGCGCCCTGGAAATCAGCGGAGATTTTGTCGCGGACCTGTGAGGCTACCATGTCCTTGTTAAAGTCAATCACGAAGGCCCGGCCGCCTTGGAAATCAACGCCCAAATTCGGGCCGCCTTGCAGGTACATCAGCACGAAGCCGATGACGATGATGGCCGTGGACACGGCGTAGGCAATTTTGCGCTTGCCCACGATGTCGAAGTTCAGGTTTTTGAACAGGTTGCGCGAGATGAACGTCGAGAAGGTGATGCTCGACGTATCCTTGCCCTTCACCAAAAACTCGATGATGAGGCGCGAAACGTACACCGCCGACAGGAACGAGGTCAGTACCCCAATACCCAGCGTGATGGCGAAGCTCTGCACCGGGCCGGTACCGAAGAAGCCGAGAATAACGGCGATGAGCATCGTCGTCACGTTGGAGTCAAAAATAGCCGAGAAAGCCCGCGAGTAGCCGGCGTTGATAGCGTCGGGCAACGAGTGCCCGTGGTTCAACTCTTCCCGAATCCGCTCGAAAATCAGCACGTTGGCGTCCACCGACGAAGCAATGACGAGAATCAAACCCGCGATGCCGGGCAGCGTGAGGGCCGTCTGGAACTGCGCCAGCACGCCCATAATCAGGAACATGTTGAAGAGCAACGCCACGTCGGCCACCAGCCCGGCCCGGCCGTAGTAGAGCGCCATAAACACCATGATTATCAACAAGCCGGCCAGCGACGAGTACAAGCCCTGGCTGATGGCTTCCTTACCGAGCGAAGGGCCTACCACGGCCTCTTCCACAATGCGGGTGGGGGCGGGCAGCTTGCCGGCCTTGAGCACTTGGGCCAAATCCTGCGCTTCCTCGATGCTGAAGCTGCCGCTGATGCTGGTGTTGCCGCCCGAAATCTCGGACTGCACCACGGGGTCCGAATACACGTAATCGTCGAGGACGATGGCGACCTGCTTGCCGATGTTGGCGGCAGTCATTTTCTGCCACTTACGGGCGCCGCTGGGGTTCATGCCGACACTCACTTCGGGGCGGCCGCCCTGGTCGTAGTCCTGGCGGGCGTCACTCACCACTTCGCCGCTAAGGGGGGCGGCCACGTTGGGGTTGAGACGGTCTTTCTTAACGGCAATCAGGCGCAGGTAGTCCTGCTTTTCGATGGTGGTGGGCTTGGCCGACCACAGCAGGCTCAGGTTGGGCGGCAGGGTGGCGCGGGCTTCCTCGGAGCGCAGGATGGCGTTCATGCGCGAGGTGTCGCGCACGTTCACGCCCAGGGCGCCGGGCATGGTAAAGAGGCGCGAGAGGGCCCCGCCCTTGTTGGCAGCGGCTGAGTCGGCGGCCGACTTGCCGTCCTTGCCTTTCTTGGCGAGTTGGGCGGCCAGCGAAGTGGTGTCGCCCTTGGCAGCGGCGGCCGTAGCGGCGGTGTCGGCGGCAGAAGGAGCGCCGACTTTGGCAGCGGCCGACGCCTTCTCCTTGGCGGCCAGGGCCTGGTCGAGCTGCATGAGGTAGGGGCCTACTTCGTTCTGGCCCCACACTTCCCAAAATTCTAGCTTGGCCTGGCCCGAGAGCAGCTTGCGAATACGCTCGGGGTTATCGACGCCCGGTAGCTCAATTTGCAGGCGGCCGGTGCCCTTCACGCGCTGGATGCTGGGCTGGTTCACGCCAAACTTATCGACGCGGGTACGCAGGATGTTGAACGAGCGGTCGATGGCGTCTTCCTCCTCCTTGTCGATGGCGGCAATCACCTTGTCGTTCGAGGAATTGATGTCGATGTTGCGGCTCTTGTTGGTGGTGTTGGCGAAGATGCGGGCCAGCGGCTGGCCGGGGGCTACTTCGTTGTAAGCCGTGGCAAAGAGGCTGGTGAAGGGCGTGTTGGCGTTGGTTTTCTGCCGCTCCTGGGCCAGCTCCAGGGCCTTGTTGAAGGCCACGTTTTTGCTGTTGCCGCTCATGGCCCGCACAATTTCGACCGGCGAGACTTCAAGGGTGACGTGCATCCCGCCCTTCAGGTCGAGGCCCAGGCCGAGTTCGCTCTGGCGCACGTCGCGGTAGGTGTAGCTGCCGAACACCGGCGCCCGCCACACCGAGTCGAGGTAGTGCTGGCGCTTGGTTTCGTTGAGCTTGCCGTTGGCCGTGGCGTAGGCCACCGCCTTGTCCTGCACCCCACGCGAGACGTAGGTGAAGAACAGAAAATACGCGCACAAAGCCGAAACGACCAGCGTGAGCGTGATGATGAGACCTTTATTTTTCATTGGGTAACTAAGTAGTAAAACGGTTTTAAGGGAGGGGCAGTGGTCGGACGAATCGCCCGAAGGGCTTCGTCCGACCACTATGGTGTAGGCTACCCAGGGCAAGCCCGGCAAGCGGATTTGGGCAGTAATTCACTTTTAGCGTCTCGCTACACCATGGCAGCATACGCCAGTGGT
>JANXUO010000413.1 GCA_025356245.1 Hymenobacter sp. | reverse complement strand
CCGGGCGCGGCCGGCCGGCTGGCAAAGCTGTGCAGCGCCGCCGCCATGCTGCTGGGGTTGGCGTTGTAGGCGTCGAGCAGCAGGGCATTGCCGGCGGCCGTGCGCAGCTGCTGCGAGCGGTTGTTGCTCGGGTTGTAGCTGGCCAGGGCGGCGGCGATGTGGCCGGCTTCCACACCAAAATGCAGGCCCACGGCGGCGGCGGCGGCCAGGTTGGCGAAGTTGTAGCTGCCCGTGAGCGGCGTGGCCACCTCGGTGCCGGGCGCCGGACCAAAGCGCAGGGCCAGGGCCGGGTCGGCGGCGAGCAGGGCGGCGGGGTAGGTGTCCGTCGGGCCGGGGTAGGTGAGGCGGGTGGGCACAGTGGCTGCCTTCGCTACTACTTTGGAATCGAGGGTGTTGACGAAGGCCGTGCCGCCGGTGGCGGCCAGGTACGCAAACAATTCGCCTTTGCCAATGGCCACGCCCTCGGGGCCGCCGAAGCCCTCCAAGTGCGCCTTGCCGATGTTGGTGAGCAGGCCGTGGGTGGGCTGCGCGTACTGGCAGTAGCCGGCAATTTCGCGCTGGTGGTTGGCCCCCATCTCAATTACGGCCATTTCGTGCTCGTTCAGTCGCAAACGCAACAACGTGAGGGGCACCCCGATGTGGTTGTTGAGGTTGCCGGTGGTGGCCAGCACCCGGTATTTTTTGGCCAGCACGGCCGTGAGCAGCTCCTTGGTGGTGGTTTTGCCGTTGGAGCCCGAAATGGCCAGCACGGGGCCGGTAAACTGCTGGCGGTGGTGGGCCGCCAGGGCTTGCAGGGCGGCCAGCGGGTCGGGCACAAAGGTGTAGCGGGCGGGGTCGGTGGCAGCCAGGGCTTCGTCATCGACCACGGCAAAGGCGGCCCCGGCGGCCAGCGCGGCGGGTGCAAACGCCGCGCCCCGGAAGCTGGGGCCGTTGAGGGCGAAGAACAGCGTATCCGGCTGGGGCTGGCGCGAGTCGGTGCTGACACCGCCCGGCGCTTGCCGAAACCGGGCGTAAAGAGTGAGGGTTGCGGGCATGGAGAGAGGTAAATTTGAGGTGCGATTTTTGCCCGGCGCTGGGCGGCTGGCCCGCCTCAAAAGCGGTCCGGCTCTTCGCCTTTCCAATTCAGTCAGATGATAAAGCGTTACCTCCTGGCCCTGGCGGCGTTGCTGCCCGTTGCGGCTGCCGCCCAAAACACCAGCTTTGGCTTTGAGTACCGGCCGCTGGCAAAAATAGTGCAGGGCACCGACACCCTGCGCCTGCCTTGGGCCGGCGGCCTCAACGGCGCCCAGTTCAGCAACGTCGATTTGAACGCCGACGGCCGCCCCGACTTGTTCTGCTTTGAGCGGCAAACGGGCCGGGTGTTGACGTTTTTGGACGCGCCCGCGGCTGGCGGCGGCCGGCGCTGGGTGTACGCACCCGACTACGAAACCCTGTTTCCCAACAACTTGGACGGCTGGGCGCTGCTGCGCGACTACGATTGCGACGGCCGCCCCGACCTTTTCACCAAAGCCAATTCGGCCGGGGGCATTCGGGTGCTGCGCAACACGGCGGGGGCTGGCGGGCGGCCGCAGTTTGCCCAGGTGCTGGCCGAAGTGCAGGAAACATCTTACACCACCAACGCCGCCGGGGTGCGGGTGCCGCGTTACGACCACATCCTCACCGGCGGCTACAACATCCCGGCCCTGGCCGACGTGAACGGCGACGGCAAGCTCGACATCGTGACCTGGGATTTCAGCGCCTCCGAGGCGATGGAGCTCTACCTCAACACCAGCGCCGGTGCCTGCGGCGGGGCGCTCAGCTTCGAGCGGCCCAGCTTTGGGGCCTGGGGCGGCATCAGCAACTGCGGGGCCTGCGCGGGCTTCCGCAACAGCTTCCGGGTGCGTTGCCGCGAGGCCAACCGCACGCTGCACACCCCCGGCCACGCCCTGAGCCTGGTGGACGTGGACGGCGACGGCGACCTCGACGCGCTGGATGGCCGCGATAACTGCGCCCAGATTACGCTGCTCGCCAACCAAGGCAGCCGGCTGACGGCGGCCTTCGACACGCTGCACATGAGCAGCCGCTGGCCCACGCCGGCAGCACCGGCGCGGGCCTCCATCTTTGGGCTGGCGGCCGTGGCCGATGTCAATTTCGACGGCTTGCCCGATTTGGCGGTGGGCCCCAACGCCTTCGACAACGCCGCCGATAAGGTGAGCATGCGCAACACCGTGACCATGCTGCCCGGCTTGCCCGCCCCGGCCGCGCTGCGCTTTGGCGGGGCTGTGCCGTTTCTGCAAGACCAGATGCTGGACGTGAGCGAGGCCGCCGCCCCGGCCTTTGGCGACCTCGACGGCGATGGGCTCATTGACATGTTGGTGGGCAACCACGCCGACGACGTGAACGGCCGCTACCGCGCTGCGCTGGCCTACTACCGCAACGTGGGCAGCCGCACCCGTCCGGTGTTTCGGCTCGTCACGGCCGACTACTTGGGCCTGGCGGGCACCCGGCCTTTCAGCAACCAGTTTGTGGGCCTCAAGCCGGTGCTCGTGGACCTGAACCGCGACGGGGCCATCGACCTGGCCTACTCGGTGCTTGACCAGCAAACCAACCGCATCTATTTCATCCTCAATACGGCCCCGGCCGGAAGCCCGGCGGTTTTCAATCCGGCCACGGCCACTTACCTCAAGGGCCGCGGGGCCACGGGCACGGGCGTCATTCCGTATTATGCCGACGACGCCCCCTGCTTTACCGACGTGGACGGCGACGGCTTCGTGGATTTGCTGGTGGGCACCGAAGAAAGCCGCGAGCCCGGCGGCGTACTGCGTTACTTCCGCAACCTGGGCCTGGCTCGTATCGACACGTCGTTTGCCCTGGCCAACGCCAACTACGGCCAGCTGGGGCTGATTGACCGCCTCAACCCCCGTCACTTAGCTCCAGTAGTGGCCGACTTCGACGGCGACCGCCTGCCCGACTTGCTAACCGTGGAAACCAACGGAACCCTCCAATTTTTTGGCAACTACCGAGCGCAGCAGAGCCTGTTCTCGGCCCTCACGCAGGCCATTTATAACCCCACCAACGGCACCAACGAGGCCCTGCACCTCGGCGGTGCCGCTGGCGGCGCCCTACGCTTTGCCCCCGCCGCCGCCGACCTCGACGGCGACGGGGCCCTCGAGCTCTACATCGGCACCGAAGGCGGGGGCGTAGTAAGCTACGCTACCCGCAACCGCCTGCTGGGCACAGCCCGCGCGAGCGGCAACTTTGCCCTGGCCCTCAGTCTTTACCCCAACCCCGCTACTGCCGCCGTGGCTGTCGAAACCGCCCACCCCACCCGCATCACCCTGCTCGACCTTACGGGCCGGGTGCTGCGCCAGCCCGTTGCCCTGGCCCTGCGCCATACCCTCGACGTTAGCGGGCTGGCCCCCGGCTTGTATTTGGTGCGCGCCACGGGTGCTGATGGCCGCGCCGCCGTGCAGCGGCTGGTGGTGGGGTTTTAGGTTGAATGGCTCGGGTGTTGGGTGTTTGAAGTTCAGCGAGTCAAAAATGCTGAATTCTCAAACACCCAACACCCACCATCAATTACCTCACCGTAAGTCAAAATCGTCGGCATCGGCCAAAGCCGGAAACTGCTGACGGAATGCCAGTAGCTCGGCGTGGCTTAGGGTGCGGGTGATGCACAGCTCCAGGTCGCCGGCTTGCACCAAGTAGTCGCCGCGCATGTTGAGGACGGTGGAATCGCCGGCATAGTCGTGGCCGCGGCCGTCGGTGCCTACGCGGTTCACGCCCAGGCAATAGGCTACGTTTTCGATGGCGCGGGCGCGGAGCAGGGTGTTCCAGGCGGTGCGGCGGGCAGCGGGCCAGTTGGCCACGTACAGCAGCAGGTCGTAGGGCTGGGCGGCAGTGTTGCGGCTCCACACCGGGAAGCGCAGGTCGTAGCACACCAGCGGGCAGATGCGCCAGCCGCGCCACTCCTGCACCAGCCGGGCGGTGCCGGGGGTGTAGTGCTCGTGCTCGTGGGCGTAGGTGAAGAGGTGGCGTTTGTCGTAGTAATCCAGCGAGCCGTCGGGGCGCACCCACAGCAGGCGGTTGTGGTAGTGGCCTGCCTCGGAGCGGATGATGAGGCTGCCCGTCACCACGGCATCGAAGGCGGCGGCGGTGCGCTTCATCCAGGCCACGGTGGGGCCGGTCATGGGTTCGGCCAAGGCGGCGGCCTCCATGCTGAAGCCGGTGCTGAACATTTCGGGCAGCACAATCAGGTCGGTGGCGATGGGCACGTGCGTCAGCCGCGCGTCGAATGCCGCACAGTTCGCCGCCGGGTTCTGCCAGTGCAGATTAACCTGGAGCAACGTAACGGTGAGGGTATCTTCCATGATTTAAAGTGACAATATTCAATAGGGTCGGCAAGTTACATAACTAGTGGGGGGAAAGTGATGAAGTTCTGATTTATTGCTTCTGTGGAAAATTTTTAATTTGTCGAGTTGGGTACTACCGAAGCAGACGGTCGAGCTGGTTAACAACCTTGTAAAAGACAGTAAGGTGCTTTTGCATCACCCTATCCGGCAATGTCAACGGTTAAAAAATTTTGTCACACTGCATTATTAAAAAATACTAATGTATAATAATTTTTGTTTGCATTTGTAATTTCACTCTTGCTTCTTTATAATACAAAAAACTTACCTATTTTTTTACATGGTAAAATCACTGAACATTTTGGTATCTTAACTTTTTTTGTGCTGCTTTTGGCGTGCAACAAAGAGAAAGAGGGTGTTGCCCTGACCGGAGCAATGCTTTCGCAGGATGGCACCAATCCTACGCCGCCCCCCAGTCCACTCAGGAACCAGCTGCCGAGCTTTACACGACACATGATGGCGGGACTGCCACATCCACCACGCCCGGCACGTACGTGGGTTTTACCGTAAGGGCGGCGGTACCGACGTATGCTTTCAACCAAGCCGCTACACTACAGGCCAATCTGGCCGTTGTGGAAATAACCGGCTACACCGGCAATCCTTTCCATGTGCTAGCCGACCGCACCGCTGTCTTTGACGACTACGGTCAAGGGTATGCCAGTTACCACACCCCCGTCACCTCTCCCGCCTACGCCCTGCGTATGAGGTGGTCTAGGTAAAACGGACAGTGAGAAGTCTTAACTTCCACTGCTCGTGACTGAAAAATCAAATACTGGTGGATTGCCCGCCACCCGCAAGAAGTACACGTTCGCTTTCAAGGCTGAATGTGTGCGCCAAGTGGCGGCCGGGGCCTGGCGGACCGACGTGGCCCGCGCCCAAGGCGTCTCACCCGCGCTGCTCGGATGCTGGCAGCGCCAGGCGCTGGAACAAGCCGTTCCCAGCAGTGCCGAACGAGACGAAATTAAACATGTGCGTGCCGAACTCAAGCGCGTGGAAATGGAGCGCGACATTTTGAAAAAAGTCGTGACCATCTTCTCCCAACTGCCCCAGTCATGAGCCACTACGCCTTCGTTGCGGCTTGCCCCGAGCCCTGGCCCGTGCAGCTCCTGTGCCGGGTACTGGCCGTAAGCTCGGCCGGCTACTGCCAGTGGCGAGAGCGACCTACATGACCGGCTATTGCTTGGCAAACGGCGACACAAGCGGCGTTTACGCGCCCTGCCCTTGCGCCAACCCGCGCCGGGGCTCATCGTCCACGCCGACCGCGGCAGCCAGTACACCAACGCCGCTTGCCGGGCCCGCGTTGCGTAAGTTGGGGCGGTGCCCAGCTACAGCCGGCCGGGCAACCCCTACGACAACGCGCAGGCCGAAGCCGGCTGGAGCACGCTCAAAACCGAACTCTTGCCCGGCGGCAGCCCGTTTGCCGCGCTGGAAGAAGCCCAACTCGAGGTCGCCCATTACCCCGACACCGACTTCAACCTCAACCGGCGCCACGCCGTCCTCGGCTACCGCTCACCGCATCAATTTGAACTGGACTTGGAAATCAACCTACCTTAGCTCACTGTTCGTTTTTACTGGACCATCCCAGTCTGGGCTGTCTGTGGTACGCATTTGTGGGCCGGACGGGTGCGCTACCCGCGAGCGGCTGGTGCAGCCCTGAGCCGCGAGCAGTAGCTGCGTCCCGCGCCCTGGGCTTACCAGCCGCTCCGCGC
>JANXUO010000410.1 GCA_025356245.1 Hymenobacter sp. | reverse complement strand
CCGCGAAAGCAGCGGCTTTCGGGTCGATTCGTGGCGGGCGGCGGTGGTGTACGACTCGGTGCAGATTCGCCTCGACAGCCTCGACCTCATCACGCCGCACACCCGCATCCGGCGCAGTCTGGGCATTGGGTTCAGCAGTTTGGGCTCGATTGCCGACAACCCGGCGCAGCTTAAAATCAGCGGCGATTTGCGCGACACGCGCCTCGGGTTTCGGGATATTTTGTACCTCGCGCCGCAGCTTGTGGGCACGCCGCCCTTCACCACCGGTCCCAACCAAAGCGTACTGCTGAGCGGGCAGATTGCCGGCCGCGTGGGCGATTTCACGGTGCGCAATTTCGAGTTTGTGGGCCTGCGCAGCACGGTGCTGCGGGCGCGGCGCGGGCGCATTCAGGGCCTGCCCAACACCGACGGGCGGCTGCTGGTGGACGTGGACATTCAGCAGTTTCGCACCTCGCGCGACGACATTAACGCACTGGTGCCCAAGGGCACCA
This sequence comes from Hymenobacter sp., assembly GCA_025356245.1. Lineage (GTDB taxonomy): Bacteria > Bacteroidota > Bacteroidia > Cytophagales > Hymenobacteraceae > Hymenobacter. The sequence goes on along the minus strand of JANXUO010000410.1, from coordinate 4,703 downwards.
TCCCGAGCAATATCAGCATTCCGCCCAGTATTGCGTTGAGCGGCCGCTTCAAAGGCCGGCCCACCACCCTGCAATTCGACACCGACCTGACGGCCAAAACCAGCTACGGCGACGTGGCCTTTGCCGGCAAGCTGGGCGCTAAGCAAGCCAATGGCCGGCAGCCGCTGCTGGGCACCTTTGCCGTGCGCGGCTTCGACGTCGGCAAGCTCCTGAAAGACCCCACCATTGGCCGTATCACGGCCACGGGCCGCCTTGATGCTACCGGCGACCTGAGCAACCCCAACACGCTGGTGGGCAAGCTAACAGCCAATGTACAAAGCGCCCGCTACAACCAGTACACCTACCACGGAGTGGTGGCCGCCGTGGCTATTGACCGGGGGCGCTACATCATCAATGCCAGCAGCAAGGCCGACCCCAACCTGAACCTTGACCTGCAAGCCGTGGTGAACCTGCGCGACGCGAAAAACCCCAGCTACGAGGTGACGCGGTTGAACCTGCGCGGGGCCAACCTGACGGCGTTGGGCTTTTACACCGGCGGCGACTTGCGGGTGCAGGGCAACCTGCAAGCCAACCTGCGCGGCTCCGACCTGAACACCCTGAACGGCACCTTCAGCGGCACCCGGATTGTGATTGTGCGCGACAACCAGCCCTTCGCGCTCGACTCGGTGAACGGCCGCATCGTGCAGACGGCCAGCCGCACGGCGGTGGACGTAACCTCGGCTCTTACCGACGTTCACCTGGACGGTAATGTGCATCTGGGCGACCTTGGGCCAGAGCTTCAGCAGCACCTCGACCGGTATTTTGACTTGCCGGGGGTGAAGTATGTCGCCCGCACGGCCGACCGGCATTTCACTTACCAGGTGAAGCTGAAAGACCCGACGCTGGCCACCAAACTGGTGCCGGGGCTGAAGGAGATTTCGCCCTTTAGCCTGGCCGGCGACTACTCGCGGCAGGCCGCCCGCCTCACGGCCGATGCCGCCATTCCGCGCATCCGCTACCAGAACTACCGCCTCGATTCGTTGCGCCTGGCCGTCACCTCCGACCCGCAGAAGCTGGATTACAGCCTGCGCCTGGCCCAGGCCATGCAGGACACGACCTTGCGCCTGCGCCGCCCCAGCATCATCGGCAACGTGGCCAACAACCGCCTCAACACCCGCGTGGCCATCCTCGGCGACAGCAGCAACCGCGAGCGCCTGGCCCTGGCCGGGGCCGTGTCGGTGAACGGGGCAAGCCCCAATCAACCAGAAACCAGAAACCAGAAACAAGGAACCTACTACCAGTTTGAGGCCGCCCCGGAACAGGTAATAAACTACGAAAACTGGACGGCCGGCGCGGGCAACTTCGTGCGCTACTTTGCCAGCAGCGGGGCCGTGGTGGCCGACAAGCTCAACCTCACCAACGGCCGCAGCAGCGTGGCGGTGCAGAGCCAGAACCCCGCCGTGCCCGGCTCGCCGCTGGGCGTTACGTTCCGCAAATTTGACCTGGCGGAGTTGGCCAGGGCCGTGCAGCAGCAGGATTCGCTGGTGGCCGGCACGCTGGACGGCACGGCCGAAATACGCGGGCTGGGCAGCCCGCGCATGGCCTTTGTGGCCGACGCGACGCTCACGGGCCTGGTGTTTCAGAAGGCCGCCATCGGCGATGTGGCCCTGAAGGCCCGCAACGATGTGCCCGGCCGCTACGACGTGGACGCCCGCCTGACTGGCGGCGCCACGCAGCCCGGCAACGACGTGGCCCTGACCGGCTACTACCTGGCCAGCGGCCCCGCGCCCTTGCACTTCGCGGTGGACGCGCGGCGGCTCAACCTCAAAATTATTGAGCCGTTCTCGGCCGGGCAGGTGGCCCAGACCACGGGTTTCGCCAGCGGAAACCTGACCGTGGAGGGCAGCCCCAGCGCCCCGGCCGTGCGCGGGGTGCTGCGCACTTCCGACGATGCCGCCTTTGTGGTACCGCAGCTGGGTGCGCCCTACCGCCTGCCCAACCAGACGCTGACGCTCGACGCCCAGGGCATTAAGTTCGACAACTTTACGGTGCTCGACTCGGCCGGGAACAAGGCGGTGGCCAATGGGTATCTGCTGACGAAAAACCTGGTGGACTACCGCTTCGACCTAACGGCCAAAACCGATAACTTCCTGGCCGTGCGCAACACCCGCAAGCAGAACACGCTGTACTACGGCCGGTTGGTGCTCGACTCGGAAACCCGCCTCACGGGGCCGCTCACGCTGCTCGACATCGACACCCGCGTGACGGTGGCCCAGGGCTCGAACCTCACGGTGGAGTCGCCGAGTGCCGACCCCAGCAAGACGGATACCGAGGGCATTGTGCAGTTCATCGACAAAAGCGCCCCGCTCGATACCATGCTGGCCCGCCGCCTGCGGCCCGACACGGTGCAAACCGGGATGGTGGGCTATAACATCAGGGCGGTGGTGACCGTCACGAAGCGCACCCCGTTCACGCTCGTGATTGACCCGGTGAGTGGCGACAACCTGCGCCTGCGGGCCGATGGCGTGCTCACCACCACCATCGACCCGGCCGGCACCATTGGCCTGAGCGGGCGGCTGACGGTGGCGCGGGGCCGCTACAAGCTCTCGTTGTATGGCCTCAGCAGCAAGGAGTTCTTTATCCGCCCCGGCTCCTCCCTCACCTGGAACGGCGACCCCTACAACGCCGACCTCGACCTGACGGCCGTGTACCGGGTGCAGGCCCCACCCGCCGACCTGCTGGCCGGGCAGGGGCTGGACGACGCCACCAGCAACACCGTGGCCCGCAACCGCCTGCCGTTTAGCGTGCTGTTGAAGGTGAGCGACCAACTCAGCAAGCCCACCATCGGCTTCGACATTACGCTGCCCGAAAACCAGCAGGGTGCCCTGGGCGGGCAGGTGGAAGCCCGCCTGGCCCAGCTGCGCCAGCCCAGCCAAAGCTCCGAAATGAGCAAGCAGGTGTTTTCGCTGCTGCTGCTGGGGCGGTTCGTGCAGCAGAATCCGTTTCAGGCGGCTTCGCAGGAAAGCTTTGTGGCCACGCAGTTGCGCGGCTCGGCCAGTGCTGTTCTTACCGACCAGCTCAACAGCCTGACCGGGAAATACCTGGCGGGCCTGGGCCTCGATTTAGGCGTGACCAACCAGGCCGATTACAGTTCCGGGGCCAACGGCAGCCGCACCGACCTCAACGTGGCCTTCCGCCGCCAGCTGCTGAACAACCGCCTCTCGGTGCGCGTCGGCACCGACATTCCGCTCTCGGGCAGCAGCGGCACCCAGGCCACCCAGGGCACCAGCGCCGCCAGCAACCTGGCCGGCGACGTCAGCATCGAGTACACCATCCTGCGCGACGGCCGCCTGCGCCTGCGGGCCTTCCGCCAGAACGGCTACGAAGACATCGACGGGGCCATTGTGCGCACCGGCGGGGCCCTGGTTTTCCAGCGTGACTACAAGACGTTTGGCGAGCTGTTCGAGAAGGTGTCGGGCGATGTGAAACGCGAGCGCCGCGCCAACCGCCAGCAGGAGAAGGTGGATAAGAAAACCGGGGCCGACTCGGTGCAAGTCAAGGACGATATGTAGGGGCGGGGCTTGCCCCCGCCCGAGTCGTTGAACAAATGCGTTCGGCGCTCATGCTTTCCCAATTACATTCAACGATTCGGGCGCGGGTAGGCCCCGCGCCCCTATACCATGCCGTACCGCCTCCTCTTATTCCTGCTCCTCACCTCCTGCTCGGGCCTGCGCTACGTGCCCGAGAAGGAGCAGCTCTACACCGGCTCCAAGGTTAAAGTCAACTTTCCGGCGAAGCCCAAGAATGCCGCCGCCCTGCAAGCGGAGCTGGAGTCGGTGCTGCGGCCCAAGCCCAATGCCGCGCTGCTGGGCCTGCGGCCGAAGCTGTACTTCTGGCACCTGGGCGTGGGCAAGACGAAGGGATTGAAGAAGTTTCTGGCCGACAAGCTGGGCGAGGCCCCGGTGCTGCTCTCGCAGGTCAAGATTGCTGCCACCCAGGACCTGATGACCAACCGGCTGCACAACAACGGCTATTTCCGGGGCCGCACGAGCAGCGTCGTCAACAAGAAAGACAAGACGGCCACCGTGGATTACACCGCCGAGGCCGGGCCGCTCACCACCTGGCAAACCATCAGCTTCCCGGCCCGCGACACGCTGGTGGATGCCGCCATCCGGGCCAGCCAGCCGGGCTCGCTGCTGAAGGTGGACGACGCCTACAACCTGAACCTGCTGACCCTGGAGCGGGTGCGCATCGACGCCTACCTGAAAGACCACGGCTACTACTACTTTGGCCCCGATTTGCTGCTTTTCCAGGTCGATACCACCCTGGGGAAGAGCCGCGCCAGCGTCGATGTCCGGGTGAAGGCCGAGGCGCCGCGCCGCGCCCTGCAACCCTACCGCCTGCGGGCCGTGACGCTCAACACCAACTACGTGCTGACCGACACCACCACCCGCCCGCCGGTGATGTCGGGCCGCTTCCGCTACCTGCCCGACGAGCAGGTGTTCAAAGCCGTGGCCATTACGCGGGCCACCTTCCTGTTCCCGGACAGCCTGTACCGCCGCCGGCGGCGCGACCAGACGCTCTCGCGCCTGATGTCGCTGGGCACGTTCAAGTTTGTCGAAATCCGGTTCCGGCAGGTGGCCGACTCGCTGCAAGCCGTGGCCCGCAGCGGGGGCGTGGTGCCCGCCCCGGCCAACGCCCCGGCCGCCAACCTGCGCTACGGC